>CAZKVD010000001.1:0-2128 GCA_964556145.1 uncultured Bifidobacterium sp.
TGGTGTTCATTGTTTTCTCCTTTTGTGGTGGGCCCCGTTTGGGCTTCGTTGCCGTACAGAGCCGCCACCCCCCACGGCGCGGACACTTTTCTCCGACTTTTTTCGGAAATTTTTGAAACCCTTGTGCCGCAACGGTTTCAGGTGCGCTTTGAGTCAGTTCTCGGTGCCAGATGTCGCGAAAAGCGAGTCGAGATGCACCGAGAACGCTTGAGATCTGGGCGCGAATCTTGACGAAGACTGCACCGTTCGGTGCCGAGAGCACTGAAACCCGAGTTGACAGGTCGGGAATTGGGGCGTAGCGTCCCGCGCCATGAGCAACGCTTCTTGGGGTTTTGAAACCCGCCAGATCCACGCCGGCCAGAGTCCCGATCCCGCCACGGGTTCGCGCGCGGTGCCGATCTACCAGACGACGTCGTACCAGTTCCGCGACTCGGCCCATGCCCAGAACCTCTTCGCGCTCGCCGAGATCGGCAACATCTACACCCGCATCATGAACCCGACGCAGGGCGTGCTCGAGTCGCGCGTCGCCGACCTCGAAGGCGCAGTGACCACTGCCGTTGGTTTGCCGGGCGCGCTCGTTGTCAGCTCGGGACAGGCCGCCGAGACGCTGGCAATCCTCACCCTTGCCGAAGCCGGCAGCCACATCGTTGCCTCACCGTCGCTGTACGGCGGCACGTACAACTTGTTGCACTACACGCTGCCGAAGATGGGCATCGAAGTGACGTTCGTCGACGACCCGCACGATCTGGAGCAGTGGAAGAGCGCGGTCAAGCCGAACACCAAGGCGTTCTACGGCGAAGTGTTGGCCAACCCGAAGAACGACGTGTTCGACATCGAAGGCGTCTCGAAGGTTGCGCACGACGTCGGTGTTCCGCTGATCGTCGACAACACGGTGCCGACGCCTTACGGCATCCGTCCACTCGAATGGGGCGCCGACATCGTCGTGCACTCGCTGACCAAGTTCATGGGCGGCCACGGGTCGAGCATCGCCGGTGCAATCGTCGACGGCGGCAAGTTCGACTTCTCGGCAAGCGGACGCTTCCCGAACTTCACCGAACCCGACCCGTCGTACCACGGCCTCGCCTACTGGCCCGCGCTCGGACCCGGCAGTTACATCATCAAGGCCCGCGTCCAGATGCTGCGTGACCTTGGCTCGGCGGTCAGCCCGTTCAATGCATGGACGATCCTGCAGGGAATCGAAACACTCTCGCTGCGCATGGAGCGCCATTGGGCCAACGCAGCGCAGGTTGCCGACTACCTGACGAAGAACCCGAAGGTGGAGAGCGTGTCGTGGGCCGGCCTGCCGTCGAGTCCCTGGAACGAGCGTGCGAAGAAGTACTTCCAGGGTCGTGGCTTTGGCTCGATCATTGCCTTCAACGTGAAGGGCGGCCGCGAGGCAGGTCAGAAGTTCGCCGAGGCACTGAAGCTGCACAGTCACGTTGCCAACATCGGTGACGTACGCAGCCTTGTCATCCATCCGGCATCGACCACCCACAGCCAGTTGACCGAAGCCGAGCAGCTGGCCTCGGGCGTGCACCCCGGCATGGTTCGCCTGTCGGTGGGTATCGAGTCGATCGGCGACATCCTCGCCGACCTCGATCTTGGTTTCGCAGCCGTCTGATCGCCGCATCAACTAACTTGGTCGCGTGAGCGACAGCATCGATACACGCACGGGCTGGATGCCCAACGACGTCCTCTCCGACGTTCGTGATCGTGTGCCGTTGGTGTACGTCGATGCCGTTCCCGTGCGTGTCGACGAAGAAGGAAACGTCACGCACGTCGGAATGTTGTTGCGCCAAGCCGCCGACGGCTCGATCAGCCGCATGGTCGTGTCGGGTCGTGTCATGTTGAACGAGCGCATTCGCGAAGCCCTGATTCGGCACCTCGAAAAAGATCTGGGTCCACTTGCCCTGCCGCGCATTCCGCCAGAGCCGGCACCGTTCACCGTTGTCGAGTATTTCCAGGACCCATCGATCAGTGGTTTCCACGACCCGCGCCACCACGCGGTGTCGTTGGCATACGTGGTGCCCGTATCGGGTGAATGCCAGCCGACGCAGCAGGCTCTCGAGCTGACGTGGTTCACACCCACTGAAGCCGTGAGTGATCGCGTGCGTCGCGAGATGACCGG
>CAZKVD010000001.1:2228-78348 GCA_964556145.1 uncultured Bifidobacterium sp.
GCCAACTGCCCTGAACCACCGCGTCGGCGACGGACAACGCGTTTGTTGCCGGGCCGGCGATGTGGCGCGGGTGAAATCACGGTGGTTGACTCGTCGATTGGAATGGCGATGCCGTCCTTGTCGATGTCGGTCGGCTCACCCGAAAACTCCGACACCGCCGCGGGTTGCTCCTTCGGCTTGCGGCCGAGAACCTGGTCGATGGCAAGCATTCCGCCTGCAAGGATCGCCCCGGCCATGCCGTGCTTGCGATGGGCACGTGCAACCAAGCTTTCGCGCACCTCGGCGTTGTGTGCCTCGAGACGTGCGGCGTCTTCGTCGAGGGCCTCGTCACCGAATTGATCGACACCAAACGTCACTTCGTCGAACGATTCGACATCGTCACGTTCGGTACCCATGAGGTGAGCGTAACCGCGATGCGTCGGGCCGATCCGCCGCTGCGTCTAACATTTCTTCATGCCAGAGGGCGACACCATCCACCGTGCCGCAGCGGCACTGCGAACGGCTCTCGTTGGCCGTCAAATGGTGGGTTTCGTAGCTCCTCGTCTGGCTGGTCCCGCACCGCGCGTGGGACGCACGATCGAATCGGTCGATGTCCACGGCAAACATCTTGAAATCACGTGGGACGACGACGTCGTGTTGCACACACACATGCGCATGACCGGTAGTTGGCATCTCTACCGACGCGGCGAACGCTGGCGCAAGTCGCGTCGCCTCGCGCGGGTCGTCATCGAAACCGTCGAGTGGGTTGCGGTGTGCTTCAGCGCTCCGGTCGTCGAGTCGTACCGATCCGACAGCTTTGTTCGTCATCCGAACTTCGGGCGTCTTGGCCCCGACTTGTGCAAGGCCGACGTCGACATCGATGAATGCGTGCGACGCATGATGTCCTACGCGGATCCAACCCGCGCGATCGCAGAAGTGATGCTTGACCAACGTGTGATGTGTGGCGTCGGCAACGTGTATCGCTGCGAAGTTCTGTGGGCATGCGAGGTGCATCCACATGCACAAGTTGGTTCGCTTCCACAGTCCGCTTGCATCGAGTTGGTGCGCACCGCAGCCGACATGCTGCAGGCCAATCTGCATCATGCGGCTCGAGTCACCACAACCGAAACTGCCGGGGGTTTGGCGGTGTACGGGCGCAATCACCAGCGCTGTGAACGGTGTCAGGGGATCATCGCCGTCGAGCAGTTCGGCCAACCGCCGCGACTGCTCTACTGGTGCCCCGAATGCCAAAGCCGATGTCAGCCCGCTCCGCGGCGCGATGATTCGAATCCGCTCGCGCGCCTCACCGATCCGCACCCGGCCGGTGCACACTTCGTCGCCGAATTGATCGACGAACACGGTCGATTCGGCGGGGTCGACGAGCGCGAAGCGAGCTAGGGCGTCTCGTTCGACACAAGCATCGACCGCGACGCGAGGATGCGGTCGACCGAAATCACCAGTGCCACGCGGTCGATTCGTTCTTTTGGCTGTTGGTAGCGAGCCGCATAGCCGGAGACTGCCGCTGCAACCTCTGCAGGATTGCTGGTGGCCCGAATCGTGCCCTCGAGGGTGACCCAGCGCCCACCGTCGACCTGCGAAACGGCAGCCCGGCCACCACGACGGGCATTGGCGACTTTTTGGCAGCCGTCGAAGGTGATGATGCGAACCTCGTGCGTAACCGCGTCGTAACTGAAACCCACCGGCACGACGTGCGGGCTGCCGTCGGCACGCAGGGTGGTCAGTGAAGCGAGATGACGCTCGGCAAGAAACTCCGCAAGTGCGGGGGTGGGATCAGACGGTTGTAATGGCATGGAGAATGTCGAGCTTTGCGGCGCGTCGTGCCGGTCCGATTGCGGCGATGATGCCGACGATGATCGACGCGACGAGAATCGTGACGATGGTGCCGAACGGAATCTGAACGGTGTTGACGAAAGTCTCCGGCAACGCCACGGACACGGCGATTCCAAGAGGTACGCCGACGACCACGCCAAGCGTCGCACCGAAGACCGAGACGATGATGGCTTCCCATCGCACCGAACGCTTGAGTTGACGACGTGTCATGCCGACGGCACGCAGCAGACCGAATTCGCGCGTGCGCTCGAAGACCGACAGTGCCATGGTGTTTGCAATACCCAGGACGGCGATTGCAATTGCAAAGACGAGCAACGAATACACGATGAACAGCAGCTGGTTCAGCTGGTCCTCTTGGCTCTTTTGGAATTCGACACGATCCTGCACTTCGGCGCTGGGGAACTCCTCGGCAACACGTTCGACCGCCGCACGTGCGGCATCGGGGTCGACACCCTCGGCGATCTTCGCTCCGATGAAGAAGTCGAGCGGGGGAGCGGTTGACGCTGCGGTCAGGGTGTCGAGGCTCACCAGCCAGTTGCCGACGATTGATGAGTCGGCGTAGATCGCACCGACGGTGAGTGTCGACACCTTGCCGTTCTGCCATGTCATCTCGATGGAGTCACCGACCGATACGCCAAGGTCGCGGGCCGGGTCCTTGTGCAGCAGCACGGCACCTTCGGCGATCGAGGCAAAGTCACCGCTTTGGATGTCGGCGTCGACCAATTCACCCATCGAAGGATCAACGGCGCCGATCGACTTGGACTCGCCGGCGACCTGGGCGTTGGTGGCGCGGAAGGGCGAGACGGCCGACAGTTCCGGCAGGACGGCCAGCTTGTCGGCAAAGGCCGAGGGGAGGCCCTGGAAGCCCTGGTTGGTGACGTAGAAGTCGGCGGTGATCGATGTACCGAGTGCCTTGCGCAGACTTGCCTGCACCGATGCCGCGACGACTGCAATCGTGCTGACAAGCGCAAGGCCGATCATGAGCGCCGATGCAGTCGATGCGGTACGACGGGGCTGCCGCTGTGCATTTCGACTGGCGATGCGCCCCGGGGTCTTGCGGTTCATCGAGCGACCGGGAATGGGGAGAAGGTTGCTGACGATTCGGCTGACGGGTGCTGCGACCGATTGCGAGAGGCTTGCCACGCCGAGGAAGATGAGAATCGCGCCGGCTGCTGCGCCGAGCAACGTGCCTGCGGTACCGCCGGGCTGTGCGAACAGTCCGACGACGAAAAGGACGACACCGATACCAAGGGTGGCGCCCGCGAGCACGAGGCGCTTGTTGCGTTGGAGGCTCGAGAAGCCGACTTCCGGACGCATGGCGGCAACCGGCGGAATGCGTCCTGCACGTGCAGCCGGCACGAAGGCCGCCACCAGGGTGACACCAAAGCCGACGAAGAGTGACACCGCGATGGTGCGGGCCGAGATGACGGTGGATGCCGATGGAAAGGCGGCACCGGTTGCGTTGAACAGCGCCGTGATGCCCTTTGAAACAAGAACACCACCGGCGATACCGAGTGCAGTTGCGAGCAGGCCGATGATCCCTGACTCACCGAGGATCATCATGCGGATCTGGCGAATGTCGGCCCCGATGGCCCGCAGCAGCGCAAGCTCGCGCAGGCGTTGGCTGACAATGATCGCGAAGGTGTTGAAAATCAGGAACGCACTGACGAACAGTGAGATGGCCGCGAAACCAAGGAGAACCTTGCCGAAGATGTCAATGATGTCGTTGATGGCACCGGCTGTTTCCTTGGCCGACTGGTCACCCGTGATGACTTCGTAGGCGTCACCCGAAGGTGACGCAGAGATCGCGGCGGACACCGCCGCCAGCGCGTCACCTTGATCGACGCCTTCGGCAAGACCGATGAGGAGTGAATCGACAAGGCCGTTCGTGCCGAGGAACGAGTTCGCCGTTGCGGGGTCGAACGCGCTGACACTTGCGCCGCCACCACCCTCGGTGCTCTTTGTGCCGGTGAGGCCGACGAGGGTGAATTCACCGCTGCCGTTGGGGCCGACGATGGGAACGGTCTCACCGATCACGTATCCGGCGCGCTCCGCCGACTTCTTGTCGATCGCAACTTCACCTGCAGCGCGTGCTTCTCGGCCGTCGAGCACCAGGCGACCATCGAGGCCGTTGGTGCCGTACCACGCGATACCGAACGAGGGCCCGGACGTTTGCAGCGGCTTGCCGTTCTTCTTGATGATCGTTGCTTGACGCAGGATGTTGATTTCAACGGTGTCGACACCGGGAACGGATTTGATCCCGGCGACGAGCGAGTCGGGAACGGGATCGCGCTGCGCGGTTGCTTCGTCACCGAAGGCGATCTTCGAGCGCACTTCGAGGTCGACTTCGCCCTGCAGTTCGGCGAAGAGCCCGTTGATTGCGCCCTTCACGCTGTCGGTGAGCATGAATGCGCCCGACACGAAGGCGACGCCGAGGATGATCGCGAAGGCGGTGAGGAGCACGCGGAACTTGCGCGCGAGAACGCCGCGAACGGTCAACCGAAAGACGGGTGATGCCATTGCGTCAGGCCAGGCGCTTCATGCGGTCGAGCACGCGCTCGGCCGTGGGTTCGCTGATCTCGTCGACGACCTTGCCGTCGGCGAGGAAGATGACGCGGTCGGCGTACGACGCCGCATTCGGATCGTGCGTGACCATCACAATGGTCTGGCCGAACTCGGTGACGGCCCGACGCATGAAGCCAAGAACGTCGGAGCTCGACTTGCTGTCGAGGTTGCCCGTGGGCTCGTCGGCGAAGATGATCTTCGGCTTGCTGGCCAACGCACGCGCCACGGCGACGCGCTGTTGCTGGCCACCCGACAACTCGGCGGGCTTGTGGTCGAGCCGGTCGCGCAGGCCCACGGCGTCGATGACGCGGTCGACCCAGTCACTGTCGGGATCGGTATCACCGAGGTCCATCGGCAGTTCGATGTTCTCGCGCGCCGACAGCGTGGGGATGAGGTTGAATGCCTGGAACACGAAGCCCACCTGCTCACGACGCAGATGCGTGAGCTGGCGCTCGCTGAGACCCGACAGATCGACGTCACCAATGAACGCACGGCCCGAGGTGAGCGAATCGAGGCCGGCAAGACAGTGCATGAGGGTCGACTTGCCCGAGCCGCTGGGACCCATGATTGCCGTGAATTGTCCGGCTCGGAATTCGACCGTTACGTCGTCGAGTGCGCGAACCTCGCTGTCACCCTTGCCGTAGATCTTCGATGCGTTGATTGCACTTGCCGCGGCAACACCGGCCGTGGCAGCGGGGGAGGCTGTAGTCACTAGTCTTTTCTACACCGCGGGATCGAAAAGGGCAACGAAAGGGGCAACAACGTGAGCGATGCATCATGGATCGCCGATGTGTCACGAGCCGAAGTGACATCGCTCCACGAAACCCTGAATCCCAAGCTGGCCGTTCTCGAGCAGCGTGTTGCCGATGCGTGCCCCGGACGCTCCGGAGCGATCATCGACGGTGCGATTCGCGCCATCCTGGGTCTTCCCCACGCGAGCATCAACGAACTCGACACTGCCGAATCGGTGGTGCACGACATCGCCGAGCAATTCGTTCTCGACGTTCACGGCGTGAGCGACGAACAGTTCGCCCGCCTCAAGAACCATTTCACCGAACCCGACATCGTTGCGATGTTGTTCCGGATGGCGCTCGCCGATGGCCTGGGCAAGTTGGAGAAGGTTGCCTGATGTCGTCAGTGCCGCGTCTCGCCCCGGTCGATCCCGCCGCTCGTTCGGTCTTTGGCTCGATCCTGGCCCACCAACCCGGCCTTGCCGCTGCGTTTTTCGATCTGTACGGCGAGTTCTGGAATCGTGGCGTGCTCGACCACGCGACCAAGGAAACCGCTCGCGTGCGCAACGCGCGCATCACCGACTGCGGTTATTGACGCAATGTTCGCTTCACGGTCGTGGAGCAGCGGAACCTGACGGAAGACGAAGTCGAACTCATCGACGATGGATACCAATCGTCATTACTTGACAGTCGTTCGAAACTCGCGATTGCGTTCGCCGACGCGTTTCTCGGCGCGCAGGGCGTCCCCGATGCGGACACGTGCGGACAACTGCGCGACGAGTTTTCGTCTGCCGAAATCGCCGAACTGGGATTGGGCCTGTCGCTGTTTCATGGTTTCAGCAAGATGCTGATCGTGTCGGGATGCGAGCCCGACGACATGGCAACCACGGTGCTGTCGGTGCCGGGCGCCCCGTCACGCTGACGCACCGGAGCGCGGCGCTTCACCAGCCGTTGTGGTGAACCACTTCGCCGACGTCCTTGCGCGACACGGGGCCGGTGGGGCCGTCGGGGTAACCGAGCGGAATCGTGGTGCCGATGAAGATCTCATCGGGAATTCCGAGGATGCGCCGGATGTCTTTTTCGAACACGCCGTGCAACGTGGTGAACGCGGCACCCAGGCCCAGCGCACGGGCCGCAACAACCAGGTTCTGGCTGGCGGCATAGACCGCCGAGTACATGAACGTCTCGCGAGGTGCGTCAGCGGGATAGATGTTGCGGCCGCACACGAAGATGATGCAGGGGAAGTTGCCCATGTTCTCGCCCAGGTTGCGGGCTCCGGCCAGTGTCCGCTTGTCGACCGCGCTCTCCGGAACGGGCATCTTCGCAACCCTTTCGGCGAACGGCTTGAACAAATCGCCGATCTGGCGACGCACGTCGGCATCGGTGACGACGACGAAGTCCCAGCCCTGCGTGTTGTTCGGGCTGCTCGCACGCGTGGCGGCCCACAGCACCTTGTCGATCAACTCTTGGGGAACCGGGTCGGGTTTGAAAAAGCGCATTGCGCGCGCGGTGCCCATTGCTTCGAAGACGTCCATGGCCCCTATCGTGCCAAATGGAGGACACAGGAATGGCAGGCGAGACCCACAAGTTCGAAACGGGCCTGATCGTCGGGCGTTTTCACCCGCCGCACCTGGGCCATTCCTGGTTCATCGACGAGGCAGCCGCTCGCTGCGAACGCCTCGTTGTCTTCGTGAACACGCGCGAAGGTGAAACGGTGCCGGGAACGCTGCGCGCGCAGTGGCTGGCCGATCTTCACCCGCGCGTCACGGTGCGTCAGGTTGCGCACAACCTGAACACCGACTGGAACGACGAGGAACTGTGGGCAAAGTGGATTGCACTCTTTCGTGGTCACTGGCCCCACGAAGTCGGTCCACACGCGGTGTTTTCGTCCGATCCGTACGTCGACGAGCTTGCCCGACGACTGCAAGCCGAAGCGGTGATCGTCGACGAACCACGCGTGAACGTTCCGATCAGCGCCACCCAGATACGCAACGACCCACTCGGCAACCTCGGGATGCTTGCTCCGTCGGTGCGCGAGTGGGTCGAAACGAATCACCGGCTGTTCGGCCGGTGACGGTTACTTCTTGTTCGGCTGGGGCAAAACGCGCAGGTAGGGCTTCACCGTCTTCCAGCCACCGGGGAACAAGGTCTTGGCCTCGTCGTCGCTGACGGCTGCGCCGATGATGACGTCGTCGCCGTCCTTCCAGTTAGCCGGTGTTGCCACCTTGTAATTGGCGGTCAACTGCAGCGAGTCGATGACGCGCAGCACTTCGTCGAAGTTGCGGCCGGTCGACGCGGGGTAGGTGATGGTGAGCTTGACCTTCTTGTCGGGTCCGATGACGAACACCGAGCGCACGGTCAACGTGTCGTTTGCGTTCGGGTGGATCATGTCGTAGAGGTCGCTGACCTTGCGGTCGGGGTCGCCGATCATCGGGAAGTTGACCGGTGTGCCCTGTGTTTCACCGATGTCACCTTCCCACTTCAGGTGCGAATCAACCGGGTCGACCGACAGGCCGATGACCTTGACGTTGCGCTTGTCGAACTCGGGCTTGATCTTTGCGACGTAACCAAGTTCGGTGGTGCACACCGGGGTGAAGTCCTTGGGGTGGGAAAAGAGAACGCCCCACGAGCTGCCGAGCCATTCGTGGAATGAGATCGTGCCCTGGGTGGTCTCTGCAGTGAAATCGGGTGCGGTATCGCCAAGTCGTAGTGCCATGGGCGGCAGGATAACGCGCAAAACAGAAAACCCGACAACTTTGGTCGGGATTTAGATCCCCCGAATTGCCGCGGCGGCAAGACGCCCAACCGATGCAACCATGTCGTCAACACTTCGTCCGGCGGGGATCTTGCGTGACAGCGGCCCGTCGAGGAGCAGCGTTGCGGTGCCATGGACCTGTGACCACAACAGAACCGCCAGGTCGAAAGCGTCGATCTCGGAGATGTCGGCCGGTCCAACCCGGCGCACGAGCATCATCAATGCCCCCATCGCGCGATCGGCAGCCGCTTTGGCCCCGGCGTGGGTTTCGACCATGCACAGTTCGGGCCGGAACATGATGCGGAAATGGGCCGGGTGGGCGAGGGCAAAGTTCACGTAGGCGATGAAGCACGTCTCGGCGGGCTCGCCCGGGCCGGCCAAGGCGGACGTCATTGCCTCGCTCAGTTTGTCGAAACCCTGAATGGCGATGTGGGCCAGAACGTCGCCGCGGTCGGCGAAGTAGTGGTAGGGCGCCTGGTGCGAAACCCCCGCACGACGCGCAACTTCACGCATCGACAGTGCCCCCAAGCCCTCGGACTCGACAATGTCAACGGCCGCGGCGATGACTGCGTCGCGAACGTTTCCCTCTGCTGCCGCCGGTCCCACGCGGGCAGTTTAAACAGCGTACTTGACAGCGTCAAGCAAAACCTAGACACTGTCAGGTATGAACATCACCGACCCCCGCGTGCACGCTCGTCGCTGGCAGATCCTCGCCGTGCTCTGCCTGTCGCTTTTTCTCGTTGTCGTCGACAACCTCATCGTCAACGTCGCGTTGCCCACGCTGTCGCGCGAACTGAACGCCGGCACGTCGGCCCTGCAGTGGATCGTCGACTCGTACAGCCTCGTCTTCGCAGGTCTGCTTCTCGCCGCAGGCGGCATCGGTGACCGCTTCGGCCGGAAGGGAACGCTGCAGATCGGCCTCGTCCTCTTTGCCGCGTGTTCAACATTTGCTGCGTTCTCGGGTTCGACGAGTGCGCTCATCTTCTGGCGAGGTGCGATGGGTGTTGGTGCCGCACTTGTCTTCCCCGCGACACTCGCGATCGTCACCAACGTTTTCACCGACCCCGTCGAGCGTGCGAAGGCCATCGGTGTGTGGTCGGCGGTATCAGGTGCCGCCGTTGCGTTCGGCCCGGTCATGGGCGGACTCTTGCTCGAGCACTTCTGGTGGGGTTCGGTGTTTCTCATCAACGTGCCGATCGTGGCCATTGCGCTGATTCTGGGTCACCGCCTCGTGCCGACGTCGAAGGATCCGTCGGGCCATCACATCGAACCACTCGGATTCGTTCTGTCGATTGCGATGATTGGCCTGCTCGTCTACACCGTGATCGAGGGACCGCACCAAGGGTGGGCATCGGCCACGACTCTTTTCAGTTTCGCCTTCGTTGCCGTACTTCTCGCGTCATTCATTGCCTGGGAACTGCACGTTGCAAACCCGCTTCTCGACGTGCGCACGTTCCGCAACGCACGTTTCAGCGCGGGTTCAATGGCGATCTTCATCGCGTTCTTTGCACTCTTCGGTTTCACATTCCTCGTGACCCAGTACTTCCAATACGTGCGCGGCTACTCGACGCTCAGTGCGGGTCTGCACACCCTGCCGTTCGCAATCGGCGCGGGCGTCACCGCACCATCGGCGGCGCGTCTGGCACTGCGCTTCGGCACCAAGCGTGTCGTGTCGTGGGGGCTGTTCTCGATGGCAATCGGCCTCAGCGTTGCCTCGCAGATCGATGGCGGCACGTCGTACTGGGCCGTCATCGTTCCATCGATGTTGTTCCTTGCATCGGGTCTTGCCTGTGTCACTTCTCCGGCCACCGAGGCTGTGATGGGTTCGGTCACGCGCGAAAAAGCGGGTGTGGCCTCGGCGGTCAACGACACAGCGCGCGAAGTCGGCGGAACCCTCGGCGTTGCCGTGGTGGGCAGCGTGTTTGCCTCGCTGTACGGCCCGAAGATCGTCGACAACCTTGCCGGATTGCCGATTCCCGACGAGGCCCTCGACGCGGCCGAAGGGTCGATGGCAGCAGCATTGATCGTGGCCGAACGAGCCCCCGCCGCCGGAGCACAGGCAATCGTGGCCGCAGCACGCGACGCGTTCATGAGCGGCTGGATGACCGCCTGTCTCGTTGCAGTCGGTGTGGCGCTGGTGGGCAGCGTGCTGACGCTCGTGTTCCTGCCCAATCGCGCGGCTTCGCAAGAAACAGCTACCGAAGCGGCTTGATCGCCTCGAGCAGCTCTTCGAGGTCGTCGACAATCGTTGCCAAAGCGCTGTTCATCAACGTCCGTGTTCGACGTGGGAGTCGGAGCCTCTGGCGAGCATTAGTGGCGCGACTGCCCGGGCGAGTTCGTCACCGTGTCGGTGTCGAATTCGTTCGATCGCCAGCTCCGTGGAACTCGCAGAGGGGAAGCGCCGAGTCAGAAAGTCATCTTCGGCTTGGTGCATCCATTTTTGTCGTTGTTCGGCCATTGCCAGCCGCTCGGAGATCGACTTTCGGCGAATCGCAGCGATTTGGAGCTTCCACACTTCGAGCGAAGTGTCAGCGGGAACCGCGGCGCAGTCGAAGGACATAGGGGCATCGTAGCGAGGGGGTGCAGCCCCCTCGCTCGAGCGTCAGTGGCTGAATTCGACCTTGGGCAACACGCGGTCGAGCCACTTGGGCAAGTACCAGGTCTTGTCGCCGAGAAGACCGAAGAGTGATGGCACCAACATCATTCGGATCAGCGTCGCGTCGAGGAGAACCGCGACGGCCAGGGTGATGCCGAGCTCCGTCGGAGGAATGGGGCCGGTCACGCCGAAGGCGATGAACACCACGATCATGATGAGTGCAGCATCGGTGATGGGCCGACCCGTGCGTGCGATGCCCTCGCGGATCGCGAGTTGCGAATCACCCGTTGCATCGTGGTGCTCCTTGATCGAAGCCAACAGGAACAACTGGTAATCCATCGACAGGCCGAACAACAACGCAAAGAAGAAGAGCGGCGCCCAGGCATTGATGAACCCTTGCTCCTCGATGCCGATCAGGTTCGCACCGATGCCGTGCTGGAACACGATTGTTGCGAAACCGAAGCTGGCCGCAACCGAGATGAGATTCATCACCACCGATGCGATTGCGATGGTGATGCTGCGGAACACGACGAGCAGCAACACGAATGCAACGAGCATGATGAGCGCCACTGCCAGTGGGAACGAACCAATCAGTGCATCGGTGAGGTCGCCGTTCTGGGATCCCGGTCCTCCGACGAGGGCCGAGGGCGACACTTCAGCAACCGCACTGCGCAGGCGTGCAACGGTGTCATCGGTGGCATTGTCGGACGGGCCGGTCTTCGGAAATGCACGAATGGCGAGGCGCCCGCTCTGCGCTGGTTCGGTGACGATGCCGACCTGGACGATGTTCGGATCCTTGCCGACGACGTCGACGATTGCTTGTGCGTCGGCTGCGGGGGCGGTGATGAAGAGAGGGGCCACTCCACCGTCGCCGAACGCAGCAACTGCAGCGTCGTAGCCGTCGCGACTCTGCGCGCCGCGGTCGACCACGCGTGCATCGGGCATACCGAGGTCCATGCCGATTGCGGGTGCGGCCAATCCGAGCAGAAGGAAAAGGCCGAGAGCAAGCGTGCGGCGTGGCTTCCACAGTGCCTTCGACGTCCAGCGCGCCCACCGACCCTCGGCGGCGCGGTCCGGGTCTTCCTTGGCCCGGTTGACGAGAACGCGGTCACCCATCGAAGCGAGAACGGCCGGCAACAGAGTGAAGCTGGCGAGCGAAACCGCAACCACCGAGAGGATCATGCCGAGCGCCATCGAGCGGAACACCATGATGGGAACGAGGAACAGTGCGGCAAGGGACAGCACAACCGCAAGTGCCGACAAGAACACGGCCTTTCCTGCGGTGCCGAGCGCGCTCGCCATGGCCTCGCTCGTGTCCTTTCCGTCCTCACGTTCCTCGCGGTAGCGGGTGGTGATGAAGAGGCTGTAGTCGATGCCGACCGCGAGGCCGATCATCATCGAAAAGTTCATCGACCACACCGACAAGGGTGTGACGTTGCTGAGGAGATTGATCGATGCCCAACCGATGAAGATGCCGGCCACGGCGAGGATCAGGGGAATTCCCGCGGCGATCGCCGAGCCGAAGGCGATGAACAAGAGAATCAGTGTCGGAAGGCCCGACAGCAGCTCGGCCTTGTGCAACGCCTTTTCGTTCGACTTGTTGAAGTCGTGCCACACGGCCCATTCGCCGGTCACGTTTGCACTGACACCCGCCGGCAATTCCTGCTCGGCGACGAAGTGCATCAACTCGCCGGCCGACTCCGGACGATCGGCGTCGACCTCGGCTGCAAGTGCAACGGGAATCAGCGCGGTCTTGCCGTCGGGGGAGATGAGCCCCGACTCGGCGGGCATCGACGTGGGGTCGATCGCGCCGGCTGCGCCCGGCGCATTCATCAATGCAGCAGCAAGTGTCTTCACCGCATCCGGCGAGTCGGCGATCGGCTTGTCCTGAACGACAACAACCATTGCTGCCTCGGCTCCGGCCTGGGCAAAGTCGCGACGAAGTTCATCGCGCACATCGACCGCCGTCGAGCCCTGCGCTTCCCAGCCGGCTCCCGACAGTGCACTGGTCAGCGTGAGTGCCAACGGTGCAGCTGCCACGGTGACCACCGCCCAGAATGCGATCATCGCCCAGCGGTAGCGAACGGAGAATCGCGCAGTTGCGGGAAGCAGTCCGCGTGCGTGCGTGTGAACTTGAGTTGGGGCGTGCGAGGTCAAGGTGGTGTCGCTTTCGTGAGTGGCTGAGACGTCGGTCGGCGCGCTAGGCGAGCTTCAGGAACATCTTTTGAACATCGTCGATCGAGTAACCCTCGCGGCGTGAGCGTTCGGGGTTGCCGACGCACCAGGTGAGACCGGCCGCCACGAGATTGAACCCGACCTGCTCGAGGGCCTTGCCAGCAGCGGAGATCTGGTTCACGATCTCGCGGCAGTCGCGGTCTTCGTCGAGCATTTGCTGGATCCCTCGAACCTGCCCTTCGATCCGGCGAAGACGCTTTTGCAGATCGGCGATGGTGTCCTGTGGGATTTCCATGCGGTCAGCATATACCCCCTGGGGTATCAAGGCAAGCCCTGTCACCCCTGTGGCACCGCACCTGTCAGGTGGTCGCGGAGCAGCACCGGTTGCAGGCCCGCCTTCGCTGCAACCCGCAGCACAACCTCGAGGCTTCTCGGCAATGAATCGAGGTAGTGCATCAACACGATGTCGCCACGACGCAGGCCCGAGCCCCCGTCGGAGCGCACGATCGTTCCCTGGTCGGCGACGACGTTCCACAACACGACACGCGACATCCGGCAGGCCTTGGCCGCGCGAACGGTGTCGTCGTTCCAGCCACCGCCCGGAGGGCGGAAGAAGGTCGGCGTGCGGCGGATCACCCGCCGTATTTCGCGGGTTCCGGCGCAGATCTCGGCCTTTTGGGCCGCGAACGACATGGTGCTGACGGTGCGGTGGGTCTGCGAATGATTCTCGAAGGTCATCCCTGTTTGGCGTAACAGGTTGATGAAACGGCGTCGGTTGTGGTTCACCTGTTCGGGCAGCGCAAACGTCGTGATCGGAATCCGCATGTTGCGGATGTACTGCACCGAACTGCGTGGCAGGTGCGTGCCGTCATCGACCGTGATGAAGAAGATCGGCTTGTTCGTGCGCACGTGGTCAATGACGTAGTCCGAGGGCCCGGATCCCACGCTGACCGACACCGACCGTGCATGGGAGGTGTCCGGAAGAAAGGCCCAGGCGACCAGCACTGCTGCCACGCAATGGATCATTCGTCGACGCATGTACTGTCACTATGGCAGAACGCCTGCGCCGCGGCCGAGCGAACAATTCTTCGCAGAAAGTGTCCGCCGATCGCGGCTCGGTGGCTCTCTTCGACATGGATCGAGGGAGTCGCGAGGCCGGATGCGGGGTGGTTGGAGCGAAATGGTGGATTCAAGCGAGCACAGCGAGATCGTCGAGGGTCTGCGTTCGGGCACGAACGAGGGTCTTGCGGCGTTCTACGACCTCTACGCCGACAAGCTCTACGACTTTGCCCGTCGCCAGTTGCGTGACGCCTCGCTTGCCGCCGACGTCGTGCACGACACGGTGCTCATCGTGAGAAGCCGCATCGGCCAGCTGCGCGACGAGTCGAAGTTCCGTGCCTGGGTGTATGCCATCGTGCGCAACGAAGTGCGCGCAAAGGCCCGTGCCCGCTCTCGCCACGTCCGCGAGGAGTACGCACCCGAACAATCCGTCGACCCCGACTTTGCCGGTGACCACGACCGCCGTGAGCTTGCCTCGTTGATCGACGAGGCCGTTGCCGGCCTGACCGAACGCGAACAAGAGGTGTTCCATCTCTTCGCCCGTCAGGGACTGTCGAATGACGAAATCGCCGCCAGCCTCGAGCTGAGTTTTGCCAACGCACAAAAGCTCGTGCAGCGCGTACGCGACCGCATCGCCCGCTCGGCAGGCGCGCTGCTCGTTGCCCGTCAGGGCCGCAAGGACTGCAACGACCTCAACATCCTGCTCGTCGACTGGGACGGCACGTTCTCGCCGCTGTGGCGCAAGCGCATCGCCCGCCATGTCGACGAATGCAGCGCCTGCGAACGTCGTCGTGCCGTACTGCTGCAGCCCGGTGGTGCCGTCATGGCGGCGCCGTACCACGTGGCCCCGGCGTCGCTGCGCTCGCGCATCTTCGATTCGGTTGCTTCCGGCGTGCAGGTCGATCTCAGTGCGGTTCCCAAGGGTCCGTTCGTGCGTCGGCCCGCGGTGCTGTCGTCGGTTGCGGGGGTTGCCTTCGTGGTACTCGTTGGCGTTATGGCGAACAACGGCGGCGAGTCGCCGCGACTCGTGACGTCTGAATCGGCGCCGGCGACGGCGTCGGTGGCGGAACCCGCCGACTCAACTGCCACCACCGCGCCGGTTGCGACCGTCGACTCGACTGCTTCCGCTGGCGCTACAGCAACTGTCTCCTCGACGGCCCCACCGACGCCCGGGACCATCGTCTCGCCGACAACTACCGCGAAGAAGCGGCCGACGACGTCTGTGCCGGCGGCGGAAACCGTCGACTCGACTGCTGGCGCTGCAGCAACTGTCTCGTCGACGCTTCCGTCACCGACGTCAACGTCGCCGGCAGTCGTCCCAGCGGAGTCCGCATCGGCGACGACCGTCTCGCCGTCCCCTGTTTCGGCCGTGCCGGCGACCACGACGACGTTGGCGGTGTCGAATTCACCCTCGAAGATTTCGTTCAACTCGTGTCTGCGATTCGGCGCCACGAACCAGAAGAACTTCGCCTATTCGGTGAGGGTGTCGGACCCGCAGGGAATTGCAGCGGTTCGGATGCAGATCAGTGGTGCGTCCGTGTGGCACGCCGCCGGCAGCTTCGGCAACGGAGTCTGGTTCACATCGATCGACAAACTCGATACTGCGGCAACCAAGGCGATGGTTGCCATCGAGGCGACCGACAAGGCAGGCGGGGTCACAACGGCCCAGATTCCGGTCTACGCAGCCACCTGCCCCTGATCCGGCAAAAAAAGTGTCCGCCTGCCGGGCCCTTGTGGCTCTGTAGGGCATGAAGCCACGACTCGCCCTCATTGCCACCACGTTCATCGTCGCCACGGCCACGGCCGTGGCATGCGCTCAAACCGCCTTTGCCGCAACCGACAGCCGCGTCGTTTACGTGACGGCGGGCGACAAGCACACCTGCGCGCTGCTCGCCGACGGGGCGGTGCAGTGCTGGGGCAGCAACGACTTCGGCCAGCTGGGCAACGAAGACGTGGCGTCGTCGTCGACACCGGTGCCGGTCGCACTGCCCGCCGATGCACACATCGTTGCCATCGCCGCCGGTGGCTTTCACACCTGCGCCGTGGCCCGCGATCACCGAGTCTTTTGCTGGGGCTACAACGGTTGGGGGTCGCTTGGCATTGGAAACTCAACGAGTTCGGCGGTTCCAACTGAGGTCACCCTTGCACCCACCGACGCAATTGCCACCGATGTGGCCGCAGGTGGCTTCACGTCGTGTGTGTTGTTGTCGAACGGCCGTGCGCAGTGCTGGGGTCGCAACCAGTACGGCGAAGTGGGAGATGGCACCCGCGTCCTTCGCAACGTGCCCACGGCGGTCATCGGCATCGTTGACGCGCTCGACATCGAGGCGGGTGACAACCACGTGTGTGCCCTGCGCGCCGTCGGCCGCATGCAGTGTTGGGGACGCAACCCCGACGGTCGCGCGGGTGACCCGACCATGGAAAACATTGCCGAGGTCAGCGCCGGCGCGGCGCACACGTGTGCGCGCACCACGGTGGGTGCACTGCGTTGCTGGGGCAACAACACCTACGGCCAGTTGACGCCGAACAACATTGACGCCGACGTCGCACGCGTGGCGGCAGGTGGCACGCACACGTGCGTCGTCAGCGCAGCCGGTGCAGTGGTGTGCTGGGGCGACTCGAGCCTCGGACAGTTGGGTGATCTCGACGCAATGCTGGCCGACCACCGTGCGAGCGACGTCGTGTCGGGCAAGCAGCACACCTGTGCGCTTCTCGACGATGCTTCAGTGTGGTGCTGGGGTCTCAGCCTGTCGGGCCAGGCCGGCAGTCATCCATTGGCGAATGCCGATGTTCCCGTGCGTTTGATGGCCGGAGTGGCGACCCCACCGGCACCCGAGCCGCAGCCGACACAGCCCGAACCGACATTGCCCCAGCCCGTGACTCCCGAGCCGACACCGACGACGCCGGTGATCGAAGCCCCGATTGCACCGACACCCGCACCGGTGGTGACCCAGCCGGTCGTCGAAGCACCTGCACCGGTCGAGAAGTCGGCGCCGTCGCCCGAGGTTGTCGTGGTGCCGCCCGCAGTGGCGCCACAACCCGTGACGCCGTCGATTCCGAAGTTGGCATACGTGGAACTGCGCCTTGGCCAGCAGGTGGGTCTGGTGCGACTTGGTCGTAGTGCAGGTGTGCGCCTGCCGGGGTCGTTGATCGCGGGTTCGTTGACTCGTCAGCGCAGCGTGAGCGCGCATCCATTCAACGCACTGCGCGTCGAGGCAACGGTCAGCCATCCGCGCAACTGCCGCAACGTGTTGACGTCGAACCTTGGCGCGGCGGTGCGCGCGACACGGGTGGGGGAGTGCCGCGTGACGTTGCGCATCAACCGTGGTGCCAAGCCCGCCTTGGAGCGCACGGTGGTCATTCGCACGACGGCTTATGCGGTGCCCGGGAACAACTTGGCGCGCAATACCCGTTGAACAGGTCGTGTTGCCGTGGTGGGCACATGAAAAGAGCCCCGGCCGTGCGGCCGGGGCTCTTTTGCATTCGTCTTTCGACTGGCGTCGTCCTAGTGGCCTCCGCTGTGTCTAGCGGCTTCGGCCTAGTGGCCTCCGCCGAGATAGCTCGCCTCGAGGAGGGCGCGGTTGGCCTGCAGTTCCTTGGCGGAACCTTCCATCGTGAGCTCGCCGTGTGCCATGACGTAGCCGCGGTCGGCGACGCTGAGCGCGAGGCCGACGTGCTGCTCGACCATCAACACGCCTGCGCCCGTCTTGTCCGCAATTTCGCGGACGATCGGGAGCATGCGCTCGACGATGATCGGTGCAAGACCGAGGCTCATTTCGTCGACCAGCAGCACCTTTGGCTCGGAGGCAAGGCCGCGGGCCATGGCGAGCATCTGCTGCTCGCCACCCGACAACAAGCCCGCACGACGGTCGACGAGCGGCCGCAGTGCAGGGAACATTGTGAGGGCGTTTTCCATGGCTGCCGCACGCTGTGCGCGGTCGGGTGTGAGCCCGAGTCGCAGGTTCTCCTGAACGGTGAGGTCGAAGAAGAGCGAGCGGTCTTCGGCCACGTGGGCCATACCGCGACGCGCAATCTTGTCGGGACGTTCACCGATGGTTGACTGGCCGAGCACGTTGATGTTGCCCGACACCGGCTTCAGGATGCCGCTGATCGTGAGGAGGGTCGTGGTCTTTCCCGCACCGTTGGGTCCGAGAAGAGCGACGACTTCACCCGGGTTGACGTGCAGGTTGAGACCGCGGACGACGGGGATGCCGCCGTAACCCGCGTTCAGGTTCTGCACTTCGATGACTGGCTGACTCATGATCAGTGTCCTCCCTGCTGGCGCGCTGCGGCGCCTTCCTGTGCCTGAATTTCTCCGGCCGATTCGCCGAGATAAGCCTTGATGACTTCGGGATGCTTGCGGACCTCGTCGGGTGTTCCCTCGGCGATGATCTTTCCGAAGTCGAGCACGTAGATGTAATCGCACACGCTGAGCACGAGGCCCATGTCGTGGTCGATCAGGAACAACGTGATGTCCCGCTTCAGAATTTCGCGGAGGTGAGAACCCAACTGCTGCGACTCGACGGTGTCGAGACCGGCAGCGGGTTCATCCAACAGCAAAAGGTCGGGCTTTGCGGCCAGGCCTCGGGCGACGCTGACCAGCTTGCGCTGGCCGTGCGAGAGGTCGAGGGTGAGGCGATCCTTCCGGGCGGACAGACCAAGAAGATTGAGCGCCCACTCGGCCTGCTCTTCGACGCCCACCTTGCGGCGCGGCTGGACGATGTCGGCGAGGAACGACCACCACTTGGTCTCTTCGGCCATCACGATGAGGTTGTCCCACACCGTCAGGTCTTCGAAGAGCTCGAGCGACTGGAAGGTACGCACGAGGCCGTTGCGCGAACGCTGAGCCGGCGTGGAACCCACCATGTCCTGGCCGCGGAATTCGGCCTTGCCCGATGAGATGTTGGTGAACCCCGTGATGGCATCGATGAAGGTGGTCTTGCCGGCACCATTCGGGCCGATGAGACCCGTCAACTTGCCTTTTTCCACCTTGATGTTGACGTTCGAGTTTGCGTGCAGACCGCCGTACGAAACGGTGAGGTCGTGTGTTTCGAGAAGAGCACTCACTTTGCTGCCTCCATTTCGGCGAGGAATTTCTGAAGTTCGGCTTCTTTGGCTGCCGCAACCTTGCGGGCGGCGATCACCTGAACGGCAATCGAGCGGATGAAGAAGACCAGGAAGATTCCCGTCATTGCCATCCAGAAGCGTGAGTAGTCATCGGTACGCCACGGGTTGATGCCGATGGCACCCCACGCGGCGCCGCCCACGAGGTACGGGCCGTAGCGCTTGACCGAGGTGAACCACTCCTTGGCACGAGCCTTCAACAGCCAACCACCGAGATGCTGCATGAGCGGCTGGAAGATCGATGCCTGACCTGCGGGGTGAATCACCGCGGTCAGGATCATTCCGATGCCACCCATGATCGAGGTGTAGTTGAAGAGGCCCGGTGAGTTCCATGTTCCGAAGAACGCAACGATGCCACCGCCGGCGATCATGCCGCCGAGAATCGCACCGTTGATCGACGTGATGCCACCGAGGTAGCAGAAGGCAAGGGCGCTGAGGCCGATGCCGTACTCCCACGAGGTGGCTGCCGTTTGGCTGGTTTGGTACGCGGTCATGATGCCTGCGACGCCTGCAACCGCCGACGCGAGACCGAAGGCGAGGAACTTCGTCTTCGGCACGTCGATGCCGGCCGATGCCGCTGCACGCTCGTTGGCGCGCACTGCCAGGAACCGGCGACCCGAGCTACCGCGTCGGATATTGGCGACGAACACGCAGAGTCCTGCGAGCACGATCAACGCGAACAACGCGAACTTCGGTGAGTCGGTGAGACCCGAACTGCTGGTCGATCCGATGTCGACACCGAAGAACGTCGGCTTCGGGAACGTGTAGGCCGAACCACCCTGCAGGGCGGTCAGCTTCGAGTTCTCGAAGTAGAACGTGTAGATCGAGATCGACGCCGCAATGGTGACGACCGCCAACTGAACGCCGCGGATTCGCAGCGCCGGAATTGCCAACAGCAATCCGACGATGACGGCAACCGCAATACCGACGACTGATGCAAGCGGCCACGGCCAACCGGGTCCGCTGACGGCGAACGGGTCGAACTCGGCCGTACGGGCACCGCCCTTGGCAATCAGTCGAGCCGTCACGAACGCCGCGATACCGGCGAGGGTGATCTGCACGAGCGAGATCTGGCCGACGTAGCCCGAGAGCAACACCATCGAGAGTCCGAGCATTCCTGCCACGAGGCTGGTCGTGAAGGCAAATCCCCACGGTCCGGTGAGACCACCCCAGCCCCAGTCGCCGGGAAGACCGGCGGCGAAGACGAAGCCCAGCGGCACGAAGACGGCCACGTACTTGCCGACTCGCTGCGGGTACGGAGCCAACGGGAGGCGCTTTTCTTCGATGTTGCCACGCACCGGGAGGCTCTTGCCTCGGGTGAACAGCACGATCACGATGATGATGAGCGGCACCGCTTCGCGGATACCCGACTGTCCCCACTCGGGGAACCAGTGCTGGCTGACCATCCACGTTCCGGTGAAGTTCTGCAACAGGCCAATGATGAGGCCACCCGCAACCGCGAGCGGAATCGAGGACATGCCGCCGATGAGGGCTGCGCCCAATGCCGGCACGATGAGGCCGGTGAACTTGCCGACGCCGAGCGAGCCCGTGATGGTTCCCGAGAAGATTCCGACCACGCCGGCGAGGGCAGCGGCAAGCATCCAGTTGTACAGAGCGAGGCGATCGGGGGAGTAGCCGAGAAGCACTGCACCCTTTTCGTTGCCCGCAGCGGCTCGCGTTGCGAGTCCTGCACGTGTGTAGGCGTAGAACCACCACACCGCACCACCAATGATGATCGACAGTGCCGCGAAGGCAAGCGACTCATACGACACCTGGCCACCAAGACCGAGGAAGTTCTTGAAGGTCTTGCCCTTGAACAACACCGCCTCGGGGTTCGGAATCTGTGAGCCGAATTGCAGCGACGCAAGACCAAGGAAGTATGTCATCACGCCGATGGCGCCGATGACCTTTCCGAGAGGTGCTGCGTTGCGCAACGGTTTGAACACGAGGTAGTGGATTCCGGCACCGAGAAGGAGCGCGGTTGCCATGGCAAGAATTGCGGCCAACAACACGTTGACACCAACTCCGTTGTTCAGCGAGAAGCGAACGGGCAAGTTCAACGTTTTTGTGGGAAGGATGTCGAACCACGGCAAGTGGAAGATTCCTTCGTTGCGCAAATAGAAGAATTGGAAGGCGACGTACATCGCGATTGCACCGTGTGCAAAGTTGATGACGCCCGACCCCTTGTATGCCGTCACGATTCCCATCGCCATCAGAGCGAAGAAACCGCCGGCACCCAATCCCATGATCGAGTAGAGCAGTGCTTCTTTCATGATCCCCCTGTTGAGTCGCGGCGTTTTCGCCGACAACGACGCTTGTTGCATGTACAAAAAGCGTTGCTCGATGTTACACGCGTCACGCCTCACCCAAGGAAAAATCAGAGCGGGAAGATCGAACCGAGAGAACAAAAAAGTAAGAGGGGGTGGTCTTGCGACCACCCCCTCTTCTTCGAGTTCTTCCGCACGAAGCGGATGATCGAAGTGTTACTTCACTTCACTTCTTCAAGGCGCAGTTCGTCACCCTTGCCGACAAGCACGAGGCCCGAGAAGTCTTGGGCGCCCTTCACTGCCTTCAGCTTGGTGCCGTTCCACTGGCTCGCCGAAACTTCCGAAGCACACACTGCGACGTACGGCTTGATTGCCTTGGCGCAGTTCATGCCGGTCGCGCCGAATGCAACGTGACCATTCGTGGCCTTGAACTTCTTCTGCACATCGGCACCGGTCGCCTTGGCGCCGCCTGCGAGGTCCATCATCATCCAGATGTTGATGACGCCACCGAAGCCCTGCGTTGCAAAGCCGGTACCGGTGAGCTTCTGGTCCTTCGAGTACTTCGCCATCTTGTCGCGGTAGGTGATAGCAGCGGTCTTCTGGAAGCCGGTGAGGGCATCCGGGTCGAGGATCGACAGACCACCGATGGTGTAGATGCCCTTGATCTGGTTGCCGAGCTTGCCCATCGTCACGAGGTCGATGCAAGCACCAGACAGAACGACCGGGAAGCTCTTCGGGGTCCAGCCCTGCTTGATCATCTCGTTCATCCAGGTCCAGCACTCCGAACCCTGGTTCGAGTAGACCATTACGTCCGGCTTGAAGTTGAGGATCTGTGCCACTTCGGCCGACACGTCGGCCTTGCCGGTGATGACCGGAACGCCCACGTAGCTCGTCTTCGGCATGGTGCCCTTCAACTTGGCTGTCGACTTGATCTTGGCTCCCGAAAGGGTCTTGCCGGCGAGCGTGTCGAGCGGCTTTGCCTCGAGGTCGTTGTAGCAGAAGATGCCAGGTGCCGACTTGGCCCACGGAACGCCGACCTTGCCACCCTGGGGCTTCTTCAACGTGTTCTTCAGCAGGTACTGCGTCGCGTAGGTGATCAAACCGAGGTGAACACCGAGGCAGCCGCCGCCTGCGCCGATGGCGAAGGTTGCGGGCGAGGTGAAGTCCTTCGGGTAGATCGGCGTACCGACGATTACCGGGATCTTGCGAGCCTGGTAGATCGGGAAGTGCGCGTCACCGAATGCAAGCGAAGCGAACACCAAAAGCGGGTTCTTCGCCGACAAGGTGTTTGCACAACCCGGCAGTTCGGCCGGAACGAGTGCGTTGTACTTGCACACCTCGAGCTTCAGCGGACGGCCAGGGATTCCCTTGGCAACGTCGGCGCCAATGCCACCGAGCTGGTTGTTGATGTACTCGACTGCAGCCTCGGCTGCGACGCGGTACTCAGGGAAGTTGATGACCGGACCCTCGGGGTTCTGGAAACCGATGGTGATCGCGTCACCAGACGCGACGAGCGGGGCCTTGTCACCGCATGCGAGGCGCTGGGCCAGCCAGCCGGCGTTCAAGCCTTCCTTCGCATCGAGTGCGGCATTCAACTTGACGGTGCACTTGGCACCTGCGGACTTGACGCCCGCATTGTTGCTCTTTGCGGAAACCGCGCCGGCACCCATCGACAGAGCTGCTGCAACAGCGACTGCGACGGGAACCAGGAATTTCCTTTTCTGGTTCTTCAAATGTTCCCCCTGTGAACACGGGCACGTGTGCCCGATTGTTGATGTGACAACCGGCATGCCGGCTCGCTCACTATAACCATGGTCACACCGCCAAGTAAATGGAACCGCAACACAAAACCCTTGCAAAACAAGGCTTCTTTGCAGGGTGCAGGAAGTTCGCTCGTGCAATTGCGAACGCCGCAACGTCGCTTCGCGAGTTACCGCGCGGTACGCGCCGTAATCGAAACGAAAACTCAGTCGATGAGGGCTGTTCCCGATACGACGATCTCGTTCGGGGTGGGGTCGTTGCGCCGCAGCCATACGTTGACTTTTCGTACAGGAGAGCCGGCGAACGTGTCGGTTCCGATGACTTCGCCGCCCGCCACGACGCAATCGCCGTCGAACACGGGGCGGTGGAAAGCCACGGTGAGACGGCGCACACACCCTGCGCCGGCGAAGCCGTGCAGCGCATTGACGATGTAGCTGAGGTTCAGCGGACCCTGGTTGATCACGCGGCCACCGAGGCCCATCTCGGTTGTTGCTGCGCGGTCCCAGTGCACGCGGTACGGGTCGCGCAGAATCGCGGCCATTGTTTTCATGCGTTGCGCATCGACGGAGTCAACGGCGAACTCGGGCAACTGCTGTGTGGCAATTGCATCGTCCTGCACGGTCTTTTCGGCCGGTTTCTTGTACGCAGCCGTTGCGTGCTGACGACGGAAACGCCACGAGTTGGTGACGCGCGCGACGAGTTCGTTTCCGGCGTTCACGTCGCGCAGTTCGATCGAGAACTTCATCGCGTCGTAGGCGTTGCCCTTGTCGTCGACCATGTGCTCCCAGTGAACGATCGAACCCTGCACGTCGTATTCGGTCTCGATGCGCGGTGGCGAGAAGTACTCCCAGTCGTAGCCGTCGAGGCCGACCGAGCCCGGACCCTCGGCACCGCACACCTCGAAGAGCTTCGCGATGTTGATGCCCGAACCGAGGATCGGCACGTGGAAAAGTGCGACGGGGTGCACGAGGCGGTCGGGCAATTGCTCGGCCGTCGTGCAGTCGGTGAGGAGGAAGTTCTCCCAATGGGCAATCGTGTACCGTCCACCTGGGAAGCGGTAGCCGAGGATCTCGTTGTCGGGAAGCCCCGAGCGTTCCGTCGTAGTCATAAAGGGGAGTTTGACATGTCATCGAAGGTCTCGCGCACGCACACTCCGGTCGACCCGGCCGATGCGAACGTCATGGAGTTGTTCCGCATGGACGGCATGGTCGCCGTCGTCACGGGTGCAGGGCGCGGAATCGGCCGCGGAATTGCGCTGGCTTTCGCCGATGCCGGTGCAACCGTGGTGTTGACCGCACGTCGCGAGCACGAGCTCGACGAGGTTGCCGAGCGCATCGCCGAGCGCGGGCAGAAGTCGATGAAGGTTGTCGCCGACATCACCCAGCCCGACACGATTCCCACCATCGTCGACCGGGCGATGAACGAACTCGGTTCGATCGACACCTGGGTCAGCAACGCAGGCACCTCCGACTATCCGGGCAACTTTGCCTTCGAGGACTTTCCCGATTGGCACTGGGACAACCAGATCGCCCTCAACCTGCGCCCGCACTTCGTTGCGGCGCGTGCATGTGCGGCCGTCATGAAGCCCGGTTCGACACTCATCGGTATCTCGTCGATCGCGTCGTTGAAGCCGGCGGTCAACTTCGCCGCCTACGGTGCGGCCAAGTCGGGCATGAACTCGCTGTCGCTCACTCTTGCCACGGAATTGGGCCCGAAGGGCATCCGCTCGAACTGCATCTCGCCCGGCACGGTTCCCACCGAGGCGACAAAGACCGTTGGTCACGTCACCGATGCGCAACTCGAGGCCACCGCGGTGCGCGTGCCGATTCGTCGTCTCGGTACGCCGACCGACTGCGGTGCAGCCGCCGTCTGGCTGGCGTCACCCGCAGGTTCGTGGATCACGGGTCAGAACATCGTGGTGTCCGGCGGCGCCTGAGCGCCGGCCACACGCACGCGTTTCACCCGAGCTTTTTCACCCGACGCCAGCGTCACCGCCGACACCCGTACGCCGAACCATTCGGCGACGAAGCGCACCAGTTCGTCGTTTGCCTTGCCTTCGACGGCTGGTGCGGCCAAACGGATGCGCACGCAGTCGTTGATCTCACCGGCGACTGCCGACTTCTTGGCACCCGGCACGGCACGCACGGAAACTTCGACACCGCCGTCAACGACGCGCCACCAGGTCACGTTGCTTCGCGAATCAGAACGTGACGGGAAGGTTCCAGCAGGCGTGCATTTCGCCCCATGCCTTGCACTTCATCACCGGGCTCGCCCCTGCTGCCAACTTGATGTTGGGCAACATTTCCAGCACGACCTGTGATGCAGTGGTGACGGTGTCGCGCGTGATCGCGTAGAGCGAACGCGGCCGGCCCACCGGCAGGGCGGGAAACTTCGACGGCGTGCCGAGTGCAGGAGTGATGCCCGCCGGCAGGCCGTCGGCGCGGTATTGGCCGCGGGGTTCGCGTTGCACCAAGTCCTTTCGGCCGACGATGAACTGATCGGGGTCCTTGAAGATGCGTTCGTCGCGGTTGGCCGCACCGGCCGAACAGATGACGAGTGCGCCCTCGGGGATGAGCAGGCCGAATCGTTCCACCTCGCGCCGCGCGAACCGATCGGCGCTGATGACCGGGGTCGAGTGGCGGACGGTCTCGAGGTACGCGTACTTCACCAGGCGGCGTTCGCCACGCACGGATTCCAGTTGATCGGGGTGCGTGAGGAGAAGCATCCACAGGTTGGCAAGAGCTCCGTGCAGTGTTTCGTGGTCGCCCTCGAGCAGCGTTGCAACGACGTCGTGCGCGGTGGTTGCGGGTCCGTCGACTTCAAGCGTTGCAATTGCCGAGAGCCAGTCGTCTTGCGGGTCGTTGCGACGTTTGTCGAGAAGCGGCGTGAAGTAGTCGACCAGTTCGCGCATTGCGCGCGTGCCCGACGCCTGGTTGGTGGGGTGCCAACGCCAGCCGCGCTGCATGCGCAGGTAACGCTCGGCGAACTGTGCAAGGTCGGCATCGGGGATGCCGATGGTGCGACCGAGAACGAGAAGAGGAAACGGTGCGGCGAAGTCTGCGACCAGGTCGGCCTTGCCGTTCTTTGCGAATCCGGCAATCAGTTCCTCGGCGGCCGATTGGGCGTTGGCATCGATTCCCTTTGCCTGTGCCGTCAACACCGGGACCTGGTTGCGCAGATCACGGCCGAAGTCGTTCAGGTGGTAGTGCCAGCGCTTCGAGCGCGATGCGAAGTTCGCCGAGTCTGTGAGAATCGATGTGACGTCGTTGTAGTGGGTGACCCAGAAACAGTTCCCCGGCCAGTCGCGCCAGGCGGGTCCGTATGCACGAAGTTTGGCGAGCAGCGAATACGGATCGTCGAGGTATTCCTGCGTGCGCATCTGGCCGGGCTTGACGGGCGGTGGCGCACCGACGCGTTCGCGTTGGAACACCTCGTAACTGCGATAGCCGGCTTCGTCGTCGCCGCGTTCACTTGCGAGTGTGTCGTTCTCGTTGTCCGAGCTGTAGGTCATCTCAGGCCTTTTCGAACTCGAGCCACAGCTCGTTGATTGCACCGAGACCGATGGGTGCAAGCGACACGCCATCGATGTCCTTGGGCATGCGGTCCTCGACGATGGCGACGTTCTTCACGCGCTTCGACATGATGTTCGAGCCGATCGAAGCCTCTTGGTGTGAAATCCAGGCTCCCGGGCACAGGTGCGGGCCCACACCGAAGGCCATGTGGTTGCACTTGCCCTCTTTGCGGTAGCCGGCACGCACGATTTTCTCGGTGTAGAGGTCGTTGCGGAAGATGTCGAACTTTTCGGGCTCGCTGAACACTCGCGGGTCGTGGTTGGCGGCCCAGTCGACCATGTTCATCAACGAACCGGCGGGAATCTTCAGCCCGTGCATTTCGATGTCGAAGGTGTTGTGGCGCGGCTGGCCACCGATCGACGACGAGTGGCGCAACGTCTCGTGGAATGCGGCGTCCCACAACGAGTCGTCGGCGAGCACCGCCGACATCTGGGTGGGGTGCTGCAGCAACAGGTACCACATGTTCAGAATTGCGCCGCGTGTCGTTTCGCCACCACCACCGACGATCAGTGCAATGTTCGACGTGATCTCTTCGGTCGAGAGATAGTCGCCGTCGATCACGGTTTGGCACAGTTCGGAGATGATGTCGGGTGCGACCTGGTTTCCGTTGTCGTCGAGAAGGTATTGCGGTGAAGTGCGGCGCTGTTCGACGATTTCTTCGACGAAATCCTCGAGGTCCTGACGCGCCATCAAGCCCTTTTGCTCGAAGTCACGGCCACCGATGCCGCCCATCATGTTCTTGTACCAGTAGAAGAAGCGGTCCTGGGCATCGTCGGGGAAGCCGAGCACCTGGCACACCACGCGGATGGGGAAGTCGTTGGCGAATGCACGGCCGAGTTCGATCACGTATTTGCCCGTTGCCGGGTCGTATTCCGATACGCCCGACGCCGGGTCGAACCATGCGTCGATCATGTCGTTGGCCATCTTGCAGATTGCACCGAACCGTTTGGTCAGTGCACTGCCGACGAGATGGCGTCCGTAGAGATTGCGTCGGCGGCTGTGTTCGATACCGCTCAGTTCCAATTGTGTGTTGCCGAGAACGTGATTCGAACTGCCCTTGGGAATGGTGTTGAAACCAAGGCCGTCGAAGTACGCATCGTTGACGTCGGCGTAGCGCGTGACGAAGTAGCAGTTGTTCAACTTGTCGTGGAAGACCGGATAGTGGTCCTGCATGATGTGGTAGTAGGGGTACGGGTTGCGCTGGAATTCGCGCGAACCGAAAATGCGCGGGTCGATCAACGGCACGCCGTTTTCATCGCGACCCATGTCGCACGCGGTGCCAAGGGGCATCAGCGGAAAATCGATCTGCTCGGTCGACGCGTGTTGCGCACCGATCTCGAAGGCTCCACTGACTGCACTTTTCAGGTTTTCGGTCAACGACATGATTCCCCCCGGTCGGTCGACTCGTCTCCACTATATGAGGACGGAAATCCGGGTCTCGGAGTCGGACTAACTTCGACCCATGGGCACAACATTGAAGGGGCGCCGGGCGCTCGTCACCGGGGCAGCAGCAGGACTCGGCAGGGCATATGCGGCGGCACTCGCACAAGCGGGTGCCGATGTCGCAATCTGTGACGTCAATGATTCCGTGACTGTTCTCGGCAACGAACTCGGCGCGCTGGGTGTCAACGTCTGGGCGCAGGTTGCCGACGTTGCGAACCCGAGCGACGTGAAATCGTTCGTCGACGGTGCGGCGCAGAAGCTGGGAGGACTCGACATCGTGGTGTCGAATGCCGGTGTGGTTCGCGTGACGAACCCGGCGAAGGACGACTACGACAAGGCCATCGACGACTTCACGTTCATGATGGACGTGAACCTTCGCGGCGTGTACCTCACGGGTCGTGCGGCGATTCCGTATTTGGTCAGGAACGGCGGCGACCTCATCAACGTGACGACCGATCACATCCACACGTGCGGATGGCCCGAGGTGCACTCGCATGACGACGCCCAGTTGTGTGCATGGAAAGACGTGCAGCGCTCGGCCGTGGGCGGGCCGGGTTTCGACGTGTACGACGCATCGAAGTGGGCGATCAAGGGTTTCACCAACGCGTGGGCCCGCGCACTTGCCCCGCACAAGGTGCGCGTGAACTCGTTCGGCATGGGGGCAACCGCAACGCCGATGTACCTCGGTTTTCTCGGTGACCGCGCTCCCGCACCGGGTGTGATGACCCCCGAGGGCGTGGCATCGGTGCTCATCGACCTCATCAACGAGGGCCCGTCGGGTCGTACCGGCGACTGCATTCAGCTGTGGGCCGGCCACCCAACCGTTCTGCCGCCGCCGATGCTCGACGGAATTCTCTGCGCCGCCGATCTGGCGCGGAACTGACTCGGAGGATCACGTGTCGGGAAACGATCTCGCCTCGATTCGGGCCGCAGCCACCGCCCTCAGTCCGTGGGCACACATCGCCACGATCGGCCGTGACGGTCGACCCGACGTGGTTCCCGTTCATCCGTGCTGGGAAGGCGACACGTTGTGGATCATGATCGGGATGGATTCGGTCAAGGCAAAGAATGTGCGTCACAACAACCACGTTGCGCTGCATTGGCAGGTGACTGAAAAAGGTGACGGTGTCGAGATTTGGGGCACCGCGTCGCTGCACTCCGACATCGACACCAAGCGGCGTCTGTGGAACGGTGTCTTCGATTACGACCTCAATGCATTTGCACCGGGAGGGCCCGACAATTCGCCCGGAGCCGGGTTCATGCGTGTCGATCCCTACCGTGCGCTTCACCTGCCCGCATACGGAATGGGGGGTCGCTTCGAATGGCGCGCTTGACCACACTCAGCAGGTCGGTTGCCGGCAAGACGGTCATTGTCACCGGTGCTGCAAGTGGCATGGGGAGAGCAACCGCCCATCTGTTCGCCGACGAGGGAGCACATGTCGTCGTTGCCGACATTGGCGCCGACCGTGTCGCCTACGTCGTCAACGAGATCAGCGCGGCACACGGTTCCGAATGCGTTCTTGGTGTCCCCACCGACGTGACGAATGACGAACAACGACGCGCGCTGGTCGATGCGACGGTGAACCGTTTCGGCGAGATCAACATCCTCGTCAACAACGCGGGTATCAGCCGCGCGTCGTCGGTCTTTGCCCGTGACGGCGAATTCACCGATGCGTGGAATGCAACCCTTGCGGTGAACCTCAGTGCTTACGCACACCTCGTTCGCCTCGTTGTGCCGCACATGCAGGCTGCGGGCGGTGGCCGCATCGTGAACGTTGCATCGACCGAGGCGATCGTTGCCACGCCCGGCCTTGCCGCTTATTCGGCCGCCAAACACGGCGTCGTCGGCTTGACGAAGAGCCTCGCAGCAGAGTTGGGGCGCCGCGGCATCAATGTGAATGCCGTTTGTCCCGGACCGATCAACACGGCGATGACTTCTGCCATTCCCGACGAGTCGAAGACGATCTACGCCAAGCGCAAGGTTCCCTTGCGGCGGTACGGAGAACCCGAAGAGGTGGCACAGATGACCCTGAGCGCATGTCTTCCCGCCGCCAGTTTCCTGAACGGTGCGAGCATCGTCGTCGACGGTGGCATGACGATCCTGCATTGACCGGGATGATCCTGCATTGATAGGGCATGAAAGAGTGGCGACGTGGCCCGACACAACGAGAAGAACGAAGTACCGGCCCGACGCCTGATCGGCGCCAAGCAAGTGGCGTGGGCGGTCGTCGCGGTCGTCGCCGTTTTGTTTCTTGTGCTGAACAATGAAAAGACTGAGATCAATTTTCTCGTCGCCTCTCCGGAGTGGCCGATGTGGGCGATGGTTGTCGCATCGATGTGTCTCGGGTTTCTTCTCGCCAAGTTGACGGGTTGGCGACGCAGGGACGACTGATCGATGGCGGGCGGAATTTCTTCAATTTGATTGAATTTCAATTAGGTTACGGAGACATGAAGACCCGTTCGGCACTTGCCCAAGCGACGATTGATCGCATCGTCGATGCCACGATCGCTGCAATCGATGCCGGCGGCGAACCATCGTTGCGTGTCAACGACATCGCGCGCGACAGCGAAGTCTCGGTTGCAACGCTCTACCACTACTTCGGCGACCGTGAGGGCCTTGTCGTTGCCGCGCGGCTCAAACAGTATGCGGGCAGCACCGGCGTCTACTTCGATGAGTTCGCCAAGGCAGCGGACGCAACATCGAATGCCACCGAGTTCGCAACACTCGTTCGTCGGTTCTTCGAACATGCCGTTGCCGAGTCGAACCGTTCGACCCGTTTCCTGCGCGCCGAGATCATTGGTTCGTCGCGAACCCGTCCGCAACTTGCCGCGTCGCTCCGCGAAATTCAGGTCGACCATGTCGAACGGCTCGCCGATGTGTTCCAACGCGCACGCGAGCGCGGGTTCGTGACCAGAGCGATCGCCCCCCGCGACGTCGCCGAATTTGCGTTGGTGATGCACGTCGGGTCGGTGCTTCCCGACCTCATCGCCGGCGAAGGGCAGGTCTCGACCTCGCTCAGCCGCGTGCTCGCCGAGCTCATCGACTCGGTTCTCGTCACCACGGCCTGAACCGCCGCGGGTCTCCGCCTCTCGGGGCATCCCCGCTGCTGGGTTACCCTCTGCCCATGGAGCAGACACTTCCCGACCCGAACCTTGCCAAGGGCGAACATCGTTGCCCGGGGGAGTCGTACCAGGACGTACTTCGTCGCGACGAAACCGGCGCACCACCGCAGATGTTGACCGAGTCGTACCAGTTCCTCGGCGACGAGCGCATCGGGTTCTATCGCTACACGTCGAAAGAGTTCCTCGATCTCGAGTTCGAAAAAGTGTGGTCGAAGGTGTGGCAGTGGGCGTGTCGGGAAGAGCACATTCCGAACGTCGGCGACTACTACGTCTATGACATCGGCCATCGTTCGATCATCATCGTTCGCGGTGACGACGGAAAGATCCGCGCGGTCGACAACTTCTGCGGTCACCGTGGAACGCAGTTGAAGCCTTCATGGGACAACGGCAACGCAAACCGTTTCACCTGCCGCTTCCACGGCTGGGCATGGTCGACGAACGGCAACATTGCATCGGTTCCGTGCCGTTGGGACTTTCCCGGATGGTCCGACGACGACCTCAAGTTGCCGTCAATTCAGGTCGATACCTGGGGTGGATTCGTGTGGGTCAACTTCGACAAGGACGCTGCACCGCTGCGCGAATACCTGGGGATCATGCCCGAGCACTTCGTCGGGAACTGGGATCTTTCCGACCGTTACCTCGAGCTGCACCTCCGCAAACGCTTGCCCGCCAACTGGAAGGCGTCGATGGGTGCCTTCCTCGAGGCTTACCACGTGTACAAGACGCACCCCGAGGGCCTTCGTGCGACGGGTGATGCCAACGCGCAGTACGACGTGTTCGGTGAGAACGTCTCGAGGTTCATGCACTCGTCGGGCACGCAGAGCCCGCACATCGAGCGCAAGCAGACCGAGCAGGAAATCCTGAACTTCGTGCTTCGCCGCCGTTACGGCAATCCCGACGACGTGCCGAAGATTCCCGAGGGCAAGACCGCCCGCGACGTCTACTACAAGATCGTCCAGGATGAATTGAAGCAGCGCTTCAACCACGACTTCTCCGACTTCAAGGTTGCCGAGACTCTCGACTCGATCGAGTACTTCGTGTTTCCGAACGCGTTCTTCTTTCCGGGCGCCGCGCGGCCGATGGTGTACCGCTTCCTGCCGCATCCCACCGATCCCGATGAGTGCATCTTCGAACTGTTGTTCCTGCGCTTTGCACCCGATGGCCAGGAAGCACCGCCACCGGCGAAGCCCTACGACGTCGATGTCAACGAGAGCTACATGTCGGCACCGGGAATGGAAAAGGGCCTTGGTTTCGTTTACGACCAGGACACCGACAACCTCGCGGCACAGCAACGTGGGTTCAAGGGAAGCCTGCGGGGCGGCGAAGTTCTCGGCAACTATCAAGAGGTTCGCGTGCGTCACGTGCACCAGATCATCGACAAATATCTGTCGATGCCCTGATCGCGAATCGGGCTCGTAAGAAAACCCGAAGAATTCGGGTTCGCGACTTTTTCGTGTCGGGGTGAGGGTTTACCCTTGCCTCACCGTGAACGATCAAGACCCCTTTACTAATCCACCGCGCGCGCGGACATGGCGCGACATTCCGCCCACCCCTCCACTCGGTGCACCTTTGCCACCACCGGTGGCGTCGTACGACGATCCCGAAACACCCACGCCGCGCCGCGGAAAGTTGGTACGAGTGGTCGCGGTTCTCGTTGCATTGGCCCTTGTCGGTGGGGGAGCCGCGGCCGTCTTCACGGGTGACGACAATGCTGCGAGCACTCCGACACCCACCACCGTTGCCTCCGAAGATTCGACCGACAAGAACGACGAAGAATCAAGCCCCACCACCGAGCCGTCGGGGTCGGGTACGGCGCCGGCAGGGAGCCCCGAGCAGGTTGCCAAGTCGGTTGGTCCGTCGGTTGTGCAGATCGAGGCCAATGGCGAAATCGGCAGCGGAGTCATCTACGACAAGGCGGGTCTCGTTCTCACTGCTCACCACGTGGTCGAAGCGGGAGACACCTTCAACGTGACGCTGAACGACGGAACGAAGTTGCAGGGTCGCGTGGTTGGTCGTCGCCCGGCGCGCGATCTCGCGGTGCTCGTGGTCGACTCAACAACGGATCTCCCTGCCGCCAACCTGGGTGGCGAAGACCTGGCAATTGGTCAGCCGGTCATCGCACTCGGAAGTCCATTTGGTTACCAAGCGTCGGTGACATCGGGAATCATCAGCGGCCTCAATCGGCAACTGACGATTGGTTCGCTCACTCTGACGGGTCTCATCCAAACGGATGCGGCGATCAACCCCGGCAACTCGGGTGGCCCCTTGGTCGACGCAAAGAATCGCGTGATCGGAATCAACACCGCGATTGCGAGCACCACGGGTGGCAGCAATGGTGTCGGCTTTGCGGTTCCGATTCCCGACGCGCAGGATCTGATGGACGAAGTCGAACAAGCGGGCGGAGTCGAGGCACCCACGGCCCCGGCGCCCGAGGGATCAATGTCGAATCCCGGAAACGGTTTCGACTTTCAGTTGCCCGACTCGCTGGGGGATCTGTTCGGCGATCTCTTCGACCAACTCGACCCGGGCCAGACGATGCCCGGGGATGACGGAAGTTCGCCACTCGCCCCACAGGCCGATGCCGGCATCATCGATATCGACCCGTTGCCACAGGGTTGGCAGGAATCGAACAACATGTCGTTCAGTTCGGGTGACCAGGGCGTCGAGACGATCATTCTCAACGGGCCCGGGGGAACCGTGACAATCACGGCGACCAAGGGTCCCGACGCCGGTTCCGTCGCCGATGCCTACAAGGGCGGTGGCGAGATGCGTCGCCTGTCCGACAAGTTGACCGTGATCGTCGAGGGAACCCCGGGTGTGTCGTCCAAGGATCTGCGCGCGATCGCCGATGCCGTGAAGGAAAAGTGAGCCATCGATGAACGAAAAACTCGAAACCCTCCGGTCGGAACTCGCACGCCACGTCGTTGGTCAGGATCGTGTCGTCGAGCGGCTGATTGTGGCCATGGTTGCCAACGGGCATTGCCTCCTCGAGGGCGTGCCGGGTGTGGGCAAAACCATGATGACCTCGACGCTTGCGCGCATGGTGGGTGGAACGTTTTCACGAATCCAGTTCACCCCCGACCTGCTCCCGGCCGACATCGTCGGCACGCGGATCTACCGCGCCTCGCGTGAATCCTTCGACATCGAACTCGGTCCGGTGTTTGCAAACTTCGTGCTCGCCGATGAAATCAACCGCGCGCCGGCCAAGGTGCAGTCGGCCCTGCTCGAGGTCATGGCCGAACGTCAGGTGTCGATCGGCGGTGTCACCAACAAGGTTGCACTGCCCTTCATGGTGTTGGCCACGCAGAACCCGATCGAACAAGAGGGTGTCTACGCCCTGCCCGAAGCACAGCGCGATCGATTTCTCATGCGTGTGCCCGTCGACTATCCGACGCCCGCGCAAGAGGCAGAAATTGCCCGGCGCAGCGCGCGCCCCACGACTGCACCGGCGCAGATCCTCACGATCGAAGAGCTGCTCGACCTTCAACGTGTCGCGAACGACCTGCCCGTTCCCGATGCGGTCGCCGACTACGCCGTTCGCCTCGTGGTTGCGACCCGCGACCCCCGTTCGTTCGGCTTCGATTCCCTCGATGGTTGGCTGTCGTTCGGCGCCAGCCCGCGCGCGACGCTCGGACTTCTTGCTGCGGCCCGCGCGATGGCATTGATGCGTGGTCATTCAACTGTGCGGGTGCAGGACATCTACGACATCGCCTACGACGTGTTGAACCATCGTCTTGTCTTGTCGTGGGATGCCGTCACGCGCGGTGCAACCGTCGATGAGTTCATCGTTGCATTGCTCGAGCGGGTTCTCGCCCCGTCCGGGTGGTGAATGATTTCGTGATGCACCGTTCGGCCCCACCACGTCTGCCGAGGTCGCTGATTCCGGTGACGCGCCGCATCTCCGGACTGCTGCACGGCGATTACTCGGGTCTGCTGCACCGAGCCGGATCGGAGCTCGGCGACATTCGCCGGTACAACGAGGGCGACGACGTTCGCCGAATCGACTGGCCGGCAACTGCGCGGACGAACGAAACCCAGGTGCATGACACGATCGCCGACCACGAACTCGACGTGTGGTTGGTGGTGGATGCGTCGGCAAGCATGTCGTTCGGAACCGCGCGGTCGACCAAGTACAGGCTCGCCATCGATGTGGCCGGAGCCGTGGGGTTGCTTGTCGCCCAATCGGGCAATCGAGTCGGTTGTGTCCTTGCGGGCAATGACGGCCACGTCGTCCCACGTGCCGGAACGGCCCACCTGGCGGGAGTTCTGGCCACGCTGGAACGTGCGGGTGCAAGCGCGGGTGGGTCGGTCGCCGATCCCGTTCGTGCGCTTGCCGTTCCCATGTCGCCGCGCACGCGGCGCGGCCTCGTCGTCGTCGCCTCTGACTTCTTCGATCCCGGATGGCCGGTCGAACTGTCGCGGTTGTCACGTCGGCACGACGTCATCGCGGTGGTGGTTTTGGATCCGCGCGAGCTGTCGTTGCCTGACGTCGGCGTGGTCGACTTCGAGGATCCCGAAACCGGCAATGTGGCCACCATCGACACGTCGCGGGGCGACGTTCGGGAACGTTTCGCCGTCGAAACGCGCCGCCGTCTCGACCAACGAATTGCCGCATTGCGGGCCGCAAGGGTCGATGTCGTCGAACTTCGGACCGACTCCGATTGGGTGCCGGTGCTGGCCGGATTTCTCAGATCCCGTAAGCGCCGCTTGGCAACGGTGGCACGGTGATGGTTGCTCTCACTTTCCTGTCGGCATGGCGGCTCAGCTTTCTCGTGTTGCCGGCCGCGCTCGTGGTGCTGGCGTTCGTCAGCGCCAAGCGGCGCCCCGGGCGTACCGTCAAGTTCAGTTCGCTCGAATTGTTCGAGGGGCTCGTTGTCAGGCCGTCACGGGCCAAGCAGGCCCTTCCCGTCGCACTCGTTGCTTTGGCAATGTGCGCCGGTGTCGTTGGTGCGGCACGTCCCGCCTACGAAGAGACCGACAAGAGCGAAAAAGCCGTGGTCGTGCTGGCGATCGATGTCTCGTTGTCAATGAGTGCGACCGACGTTGCGCCATCGCGCATCGAGGTGGCAAAGAAGTCAGCGATTCGCTTCGTCGACAATGCACCCGCCGACACTCTCATCGGTGTCGTTGCATTCGACAGCAATGCCCAACAGATCATCTCGGCCACAGACAATCGCGAAGCGTTGCGACGCGTCATCTCGCGGCTTGAACCCGGCACCGGAACCGCAATCGGTGAGGCGATCTTTGCCTCGCTCGACACAATCTCGGCGGCTGCCGACTCGACCGATGCCGACAAGGCGATCGGCACCATCATCTTGTTGTCCGACGGAACCACCACCACGGGCCGGCCCGACAACGAGGCCGCCGCTGCCGCGCAGGCACGCGGGGTCAAGGTCAACACGATCGCCTTCGGAACTCCCGACGGCACGGTCGTCACTCCTGACGGGCAAACCGTTCCGGTGCCACCCGATGAGCAGGCGTTGCAGAACATCGCAGACACCGCGCGGGGCAAGTCGTTCAGTGCGACGACGGAAGATGCACTGACGAAGATCTACGATTCGCTCGGCAGTTCCATCGTTCGCAAGGTCGTGGTCCGCGAAGTCTCGGGCTGGTTCGCCCTCAGCGGCGTGCTGTTGATTTTCGCCGCAGCCGTTCTGTCGTTGCGCTGGTTCCGTCGACTCGTCTAGTTGGCGTTGATGATCGCCATTGCCGCGTCAGCGACGGTGGCGGCCGCACGCTCGCCGAGGGCGGCGCTCATCGCCTCCATGTTCGGAATGTCGAACAGCGCGGCGACAACGACCAGCTTTTCGTCGGACACACGTTTGATGTCGTCGCCCAGCCATCGGCGCAACTGTTGATTCAACAACTCGACCCGTCCGAACCGGGCCATTGCGGCTGCCGGCCACTCGTGGGCAAGGGCTTCGGATGTGCGGGTGATGACTCCCTGCTTCTCCGAGAATTCGACGCGCAGTTCCGCTAGGGCCAACAGTCGCGACGCCAAGTCACCATTGGGTGGATCAGCGTTGAAGTACTGCTCGACACGCGGGTACCAGTAGCCGATCATTCCGGCAATGACCTCGTTGAACGAGCCGAAGTAGCGGAAGAGCGTGCGCTCCGAGACCCCTGCGCGGGCGGCAACTTCGGCAACGGGCGGGTTGTAGCGACCTTCGGAGAAGAGTTCGGCCAACGCCTCGTAAACCGCGCGCTTGCCACGCTCGACACGTTCGTGCCGGCCGTCCTTCTTCTCGTCGTTGCCCGCTGGTTCGTCGGCCATCACTGCCAATTTATCGCTCCAGAAGTGGCTAGTGGCAGACCGCCTGCCAAATACGGCAAACCCTATGCTCGCCTCCATGAACCCCACGCCAGCCGACGATTTCTACCGCCGGTGCGGCATCGTGCGACATGAAGGCGGGATGGAGTTCTGGGCCGATCTCGCATTGCGATCCGGTGACGATGTCGCAACGGAGATTGGTGATGTCCTCGAGCGTCGCGCCTACGGACGCGCCGGCGCCGGTGACGTCGAGGTGTTCTGTGCCGATGTCGATCGGCAACGCGTGACGGTTGATGCATCGGCACCACACACTTGGACGTGGTTGAACGTCTTGGCGGGCGTGTCCGACGTTGATACAGCTCTCGATCTCGGGTGCGGTGGGGGAGTCGCAACGTGCTTCGTTGCCGAACGCCATCCCGACGCGCGCGTCGTCGGAGTGGATTCCAGTCCCATCGCGATCGCCACGGCGCGCGCAATGGCCGCAGAACTCGGCTTGTCGAATGTCGAGTTCATCGTTGCCGACGTGGCGGGTCTCGGTCTCGACTGCGAATTCGATCTGGTGATGTCGAGTGCGGTGTGGGCAGAGACCGTCGACTGGGTTCACGGCGGACGTTGGTGGTCGGCATTGAACGAACTACCGAAACTGCTCGCCCCTGGCGCGGTGCACAGCGCCCTCGCACAGACTGCGGCACGTCACCTTGCCGCAAACGGTGTTTACCTGTCGCTCGAACGATGCCGTGACCTCGCCGGTTTGGGTGCGTGGGTGGCGGCACAACAAAACGTCGGTCTCAACTTCGATACTGCGATCAGCGACATTCTGACGATCGACGGCGTGCTGACCGGGCCCGAGCGACTGCCACTCGTCGCGGTGCACCGCAAGACCCTTCCGGCGTCGCCCAACGACATCGTGCAGTGGCGACTCAGCGTCGGCGATCCGAAACTCGACGAGGGGATCCTCACCGAGGTGGCCATGGCGTCCGGCCCACCGTGGGCACTCTCCGAGGGCGTGGTGTTCGACGCGCGCGAGAACCTCGATGATTTCGCAGCCGCGCTGTTGTTGCTTGAACGCGGAGACGAAGGGAAGTTGTATTTCGCCACGACACGTGGCGTGCGGGAAGTTCTGGCGTCGAGTCCCGACGGAGGGGTCGATCAGTTCCGTCCCCTGTACCGCCGAATGCGCAACGAAATCGGCCAACGGCGGATGGTTGTTGGCCGGCGCGACGCGGTCGCAAGCGACCTTGCCGAGATTCTGCCGCGACCACCGGTCAGTCGTGGTGGGGGACGATGACCACCGGCACCTTGCTGTGCGCAGCCACGTACGAGGCAACCGATCCGAGAATCAAGCCGCTGAGTCCCGTATGCCCCTTGGCACCGATCACCACCAAGTCGGCATCGGAGTCGCGCAACTCGATTCGGGCTTCACCCTGCACCAAGGCGTGTTTCAACATGACCTGGTGATCCTTTGCCAGTGGCAGGAACTCCTTGAATTCGTTGTCGATCAACTCGGTGGGAACCGATTCGTCGATGGTCATCGCCGCGCCGAGTTCGTTGCCGTAGATGTACGGATGCCACACGTGCAACAACAGCACTGTGTCGCCGGGCTGCGAGTTTTCGATGGCCCAGTGCGCCGCACTTCGTGCGTTGGGTGACCCGTCGGTTCCCACCACGATTCGTTTTGCCTTGTGTCTGTCTCTCATTTCAACCACCTCCTGAGTGGAACTCGACTGTGAACGTTGCATCAGGTCAGCCTCTCGAGAAGCTCGTCGAGGTTGGCAACTGCGAAGCCGATCGATTGGTCGGCGATTCCGAACGGGATGAGGAGATTGCCGCCCGCTCTCATCGAGCCACACGAATAAACGACGTTCGGAACGTACCCGTCACGTTCGCTCTGAAGCGGTGCCAGCAACGGTTCGTCGAGGGTGCTGATCACGCGCATCGGATCGTGGAGATCGAGAAGCATTGCACTCAGGGTGTAGGTACGCATCGGTCCCACGGCGTGGGTCAGCACAAGCCACCCTGCCTCGGTCTCGATGGGTGGACCGGAGTTGCCCAGCTGAATCAACTCCCACGGTCGTGTGGGGCGCTGCAGAATCTCGCTCTTTTCCCAATACTCGAGGTGGTGTGAAAACGCGATCGAGTTGGTCTCGAAGTCGGCCCGCGACAACGCGACGTACCAGCCATCGATCTTCTTGGGAAAGATCGCAAGACCCTTCCCCTCGGCAGCGGGCCCAGAGACCGGCGAGATGTCGAAAGTGAGGAAGTCGTCCGTCTCGATGAGTTGTTGCGAGATGTCCCTTCCATCGAAGGCGGTATAAGTCGCAACGTACTTGGCCTCGCCCGATGACCAGTTGGTTCGTGTGAACCGAGCATCCTCCATTCCGCGCCACTCGGCTGCAGCGAAGGGCCAGAGAACGCGTTCGGACTCTTTTGACTCGGAGGAAAATGTGACCTTGTAATTCCGCTCCGCGATCGCATGAAAATGTTCCGAGGTTTGCTCTGCGTACCTGTACGTGTCGCGGTCATGAACCAAGCGGGTCAGGCGTTCTTCAAGTTCGCCAAGCGAGAATGAATCACCGAGTCCCTCGAGGACGTACCGCGCATTTTCCCCGAAATCCCCCATTTTTTCGAGCAATCCGACGAAGGCCATGTGTTCGAGTTTCGATTCGCCGTGTGCGCCCGCTGTGAGACACGAGCCGACCTCATCTAGGGCAACGTTTCCGCGTGTGTCCACCACCCCCGTCCGGAAGCCGATCGAGGACCTGTGCCCCTCGCCGATACAACGCACGCTCATGATGAATCGGGTGTGATCGGGCGGAAGCGCCGACTGGTCCGGGTGTGCGACCGCCGACGGGTTGGTGATGCTTGCACCCTCGATCGAGCACTCGTGACTGAAGAATGCGCCGATGAGCCGCCAACGTTCTTCGTCGAGTGCAATGTCGGGTGCGATTCGATTCGCCACGCGCTGGGCGTGTGTCTCGAGAACCAGACCGAATTCCGGGTGGCGGTCGCCGAACCTGTCCTCGACATCGGCGAGTGCGGCGCGCACCTCGGCAGGCGACAACTGCATCACCCGACCAATGATGATGCTGGTTCGAGATTCACGCGAGCCGAAGTCGTCGTGGCCCGCCACGAAGAGACGAGAAAGGACCCGCGAAGTATCGGGTGTGATGACGTGTGTCGTGCGTCGTGCGACCATGGTGAACGGAGTCAGTCCGTTCCGGTCAGCAAGCGCTCGTGTTGGAGAGTCGTGATCATCGCAATTGTCGATTCGGCCCCCTGGTTCTCGTTCGGGCGATCGGGGTGGAGGCCGTCGTAGCCACCGTGGCTTTCCGGGTCGAACATCGAAACTCCGGCATCGTTCTTCCCATGGAACCACGACGTGGCAAGCGAGACGCCCTTCAACCAATGGTTGTCGCTCGTCAAGTGCCATGCCCGCGCGCAGGCGTTTGCGATGCCGGCCACCTCGATCGGCTGTTGGTCGAAGGCGGGCTGATTGTCCCGCGGTCCGCGGCCCCCGACGGGTGTCACTGACAGCCGATCGTCGAGGGTCTCGCGATTCAACAGCCACTCAAGAAGATCGAGGCCAGTCTCGATGTAGTCAATGCACCCGGTCCCTTCGCCTGCGGCGAGCAGAGCCTCGGGAATGAGTGCGTTGTGGTATGCCAAACGGTCCTCGGGCCAGGGCCACGTGCGATCCGCGCGCACCAAGTCGCACACCTCCTGCGCGGCGTCGTGCAAGAGAAATGCGGCGTCGTGGTGATGAGGATCAATGCGGGCCACTTCGGCGGCCCCGAGCGCCGCGTAGCACATCGAACGAATCGACGAGCCACGTTGAAGGCACGCGTGATCGAAGGCCCGTTGGGCTTCGGACCGAACGTGATTGTCGAACCCCAATCGTGCGGCACTGCCGAATGCCCACAAAGCCCGCCCCCAGCAGTCATCAGTAGAAGGTGCGTCCGTCCACACTCTTTGGAAACTCAGGCGATTGCGAATCATTCCGGAATCGTCGACGGCATCGTGGATGAATTTCAACGCGATGCGTCCCAGCACTTCCGACCCGAATGACCGGCCCTCGTCGTGCAGCGCTGCCACGACGAGCCGAGCATTGTCGTCCGTGCAGTATCCGAAACTGAACCGCGGGTGGCGGCCCTTTGCATGCTCAAGAATTCCTCGATCGTCCGTGAGGCGCGAGAGATGACGAAAACTCACCTTCTGCGAGTTGTCGATGGCCGTCTTCGTCGTCATTGTCCGACTCCGAACTCGAGAGCTGCAACGGGGTTGGCCACTCGCGCCGCGAGATCCGCGTAGTCGGCGGCAACTGCAGACCATCGGTACGACGGTGCCATCGACGCCGCGAGCATCCCCATGTTGGCGACGAGGCCGGGGTCGGTGATCACGCGCTCCATGGCATCGGCAAGTTCGTGGGCGGAGCCGTGCGACACCAACAGACCTGCGCCGTCAGCGAGAATTTCCGTCGCGTGCGGGAACCTGGTGGCGATGACGGGACGTCCCGCGGCAATCGCGTCCACGAGCACACCCGATGTGATCTGGTCGTCCGAGTCGTACGGCAAGATGACGCACGTCGACTCGGTGATCAATTCCACGAGTGACCCGAGTGGACGATACGACGGGTCGAAAATCACCGAGTCGGCGATGCCGAGGCTTTCGGCACGCGCAAGCAGCATGTCGCGGTATGCCTCGCCGTCGTTCTCCAGAACCCGGGGATGCGTCCTGCCGGCGACGATGTAGCGAGCCGAGATACCGCGAGTCGCGAGCTCGCCCAAGGCATCGATCACCCATTCGATTCCCTTGCCCGGGCCGAGAAGTCCCCACGTCAGGAACGTGATTCCCGACGAGCGCGACGGGGCACCAAGCGTGCGCGGAACCGTTGCTCCGTGCACGATCGTGTTGACCTTGCTCGCCTCGACGTCGTAGCCAGCAACCAATCGCATGTGCGCAGTGTCGGTCATTGTGACCACGGCAGACGATGCGTCCACGATTCGCTCGAGTATGCGACGTTGAGATGCCGAAGGGTTGAGTGGCACCGTGTGCAGCGTGGTGACGACGGGAACCTCGACATCGTCGAGGAGAGCGAGTATCTCCTCGCCATCTTGCCCCCCGAAGATTCCGTACTCGTGCTGCAACAGCAAACACTCGTATCCATTCACGCGTCGTGCAACGGCACGACGGGAGGATGCCGAACCGGGACGCAAAACCGCAACCACCCGCATGTCGGTTGACCGGCTGTCGTCGACAGCGGCGCGTACCACGCCGACGTCGCGGATGCCGATCTCCGACAAACCGTTCGTCAGCGCGGCCGCGAACGTGGCGAGTCCGCACGGCGTCGGCGGGTAGGTGCTGAGGACTGCCAAAGCAGGTGATCTCCACTGGCTCATTGTTCAGATTTTCCTTTCCTTGCGGGTCGATCCGTTCGTACGAACATTCAGGAATCCGATCAATGCGCCGACAACGAGGAGCGCCAGCGCCGCGAAGAGAAAGCCGACGTTGAAGCGAGGACCGGTATTCGGAAGTTCGTCGGGAAAGAGCACGAGGAAGTCACTCTCAACCGGCGCCGTCGTCGTGGTCGGTTGCAGAAGTGCCTGAAACTCGGGTGCTGCTGTTGTCGACGGTGATGTCGTTGTCGTCGTGGACGGAGGGGCGGTTGTTGTCACGACGTTTGCGACAAAAGTGGTCGTTGGGCCCGTCGTTGTCGATGGTGCGACGGTCGTTGGCGCCACGGTTGTCGGCGCCACGGTCGTTGGCGTAACGGTTGTGGTCGGTGCGATTGTCGTCGTCGTCGTGGTTGTTGTCGTTGTGGTTGTTGACGTGGTCGTCGAAGTTGGTGGAACCACGACGGCGGTGATGGTTGCCGTGCGCAGTGGCGAGGTGACCCCGGCACCTGACGCGGTTGCTTTGTTCGTCACGGTCGCACTGTCGAGGTCGGCCGACGTGACCGCATAATTGGCAGTGCACGACACCGACGAACCGGGCGCAAGCGTGGTCGTGGCGGCTCCACACGGGAAGGGCGTGCCGTTGGCGATGTGGTCGTCGGTGACCGTGAACTGTGCAGGGCCAAGCGGGACGTCGCCGTTGTTGGTGATCGTGTAGGTGTAGACGATGGCGTCGTCAACTTCATCAAAAGTGGTCGGTGATGCCGTTTTTTCGAGATCGATCGACATCGGTCCGGTCACCGTGTTGCGGAAGATGCAGGTGACGATTTCTCCTTCGCGGACGTCGATCTCCACCCCACCGTTGATCGGAGTCTGACGGCCTCCATTCGGGTCTGCCACCGTGCAGTCCGCCGAAGACAATTGAAAGTCGTTACCGGTCATTTCGGTGATCGTGTGCATGCCGAAGTTGACGATGTTGCCGAACGTCTTCGTGTTCGCGGTCGTCCCGTCATCGACCAGTGAAAAGTTCGTCAACGGTGCGGGCGCTGCGACGAAGTCGTAAGCGGCGGATCCTTCGATCGAGGCCTCTTTGATGACGGTGATCGAAGCCCCGTATACGACAGCTTCACTCGACAATGACCGATCCTGGTTTCCTGCGCCGCAGTTCGTTGTATCGGAACAGCCGAGACTGATGATTCGCATGTGGTAGGGCGAGCCCGGTAGTGACACGGCCGACTTGCCCGTTCCCCAGTCGCGTCGTTCGGCAATGTGGCCACCCCACGCCAGGACGACGGTGTCGGAACTGGCGGTGACATAGACAGTGATGCTGGTCTGGCTGTTGTCCGCGTACGAACCAGTCCTTGTGTGCGGCGATGGGTTGGCTGCGATCGTGCACGTGGCGGTTGCGCAGAGATCACCGTCGTTGTTCACCACCTGGCCTGCGGTGGGAAACGAGGCCCCGAATGCAGAGAACATGCGATCCGACACCTCCGTGACGCCGGCTGCCGCAACATTCGGATCGAGCGGTATCGCCAACTCCGCCGTTGCGCCGCAGGTCGATGGCGTGCACGGATCCGCGGTCTGGACACTCCGATCGAATGACGTGAGGTAATCGATCGCATGCTTGCCCGATTGCGTCGTATCCCATTCGATCGTGATGGCATACGTTGCCCCGACGGCCAGATCTGTCATCACGGCGCGGTACGCAACGCTTTCACCTTCGAGATAGCGCGAGTTGTTCGCGTTCAGATTCCCGTGCTGCCACTGTTCCGGGTGCGCGGTGTCGCAGGTTGTCCCCAGATTCGCGCACTGATCAAGCGTGATTCCGGCTTTTGCCTGTGCCGGTGCGACGATGCCGATCGCCCACGCCCCACTGCCTGCCACAAGAGCAGCAGCGAGTAACGCAATGAAACGACGTTTGCGTCGCAGGAACGATTCGAGTCGCCGCCTGCCGACGTTGAGTTCGGCCACCGAGCCGATGTCTTCCGAGGATCCCATGTCAGCCTCCCGTTGAGCGTTGGAAACTGATCGGGGTCCGGGATCAGGATCGGCAACGTAACGGCGTGCTGCAGTCGAGCGACACGACAATCCTCACATCCCTTTCGGGGGAGTCATTCGTACAGTCGAAACATGACGAGAAAGTTGTCGACATGCATCTCCGCATGCATGGTGGTGGTGACGCTTGCTTTTGTTCCGTCATCAGCGATCCTCGTGCGCGTCGATCCGTTGTTCGGTTACCATCGCGCGCCGGTCAGGGTTTTGATGACGCGTGCCGAGGCTGTGACCGTTGATCGCATGCAGCGCAGTGTGGTCACCAATGCAATCGGCATTCCCAGAACCGCCGCTTCCGTGGAATGGTTGATCGAGCCATCGGCGGTCCCCAGTCGGACGCTGGACTTGTCGCGCAAGGTTCTTGCTCGTCTGCAGTTTCTCTTCGAAGACCTGGGTTTGACGAGGGCCGATCGCACGTTCGTCGTCGTCGGCCGTAGTCAAAAATTCATCAACGAGACTCTCGAATCCGTCGACTGTTTTCCGAACCTCGTTCGCACGGGCGGTGTGCACCTGATGGGTGCGGCGGTCTGCAACCGACGCGTCATCGTGATCAACTTGACGGGTTATTTCTTTTTGCTGCGTGCGGGCGATGCGCTGACCTCGGACATGGAGACGAAGCCCGAACCGAGATTGTCCGGTTTCAACTACAAGATCGCCGACAGAAACATCTCCGGATTGGCGCACGAGTGGGTGCACGTGGCGCGCGCATCGGCGCACGATGGTCGTGTTGCAGTCGACGAACCTGCGTGGGTGCGCGAGGGATTTGCGGAGTTGATGGCAGGTATCGCGCGTGTTCTTGCGTTCGCTCCGCGCATGGACTACCTCGACTTCCACGTTGTTCGACTGCGCAAGTTCGCCGACTGGGGTCGCTCCTGTCCACAATCTCTTCGCCGCTACCGAGAGGATTCGGACCTGCTCGCAGGTTGCGAGTACTACCTCGGAGCCGTTGCGATGGAATACCTCGTTGCGCAATTGGGTGGTCTTCCGAAGGTGATCGAACTGTTTCGCGCAAGTGCCGAAGGTTTGAATTTCGGTCGGGCATTCCGCGAGACCTACGGCATCTCCCTCGACGCATTCGAAGCACGCGCTGACGCATATTTGCGACGCATCGCCGACCTTCCTGATCCGTCCTAGGGGAATTCAACAGGGTACGGATGTCTCCTGACAGGACGTTTGGCGTGGTCTTTACTTCTCTTCGAAGACGTATCCGTCCGGAGGGGACGGTCGAAAGACAGGAGAATTCAATGATCAGGACACTGTTGTGTGACGACCATGCGCTGGTGCGCGAATCGCTGCCGTTGGCGCTGGAGGCCGAGGGGGACTTCAAGGTTGTGGGGGCGGTGGCCACCGTGGCAGATGCCCTCGAGGTTGCCCGACGTGAGGACCTTGATGTTGCCCTCATCGACCTGCATCTTGCCGGCGAGAGCGGACTGTCACTTGTCGAGGCCTTGCGCGGTACGTTGCCCGACTGTCGGCCGGTGATTCTGTCGGGGTTTCCTTCCGACGACTTGATCTACGAAGCCGGCAGGCTCGGCGCGTTCGACGTGATCGACAAGCAGTCGTCCACCCGCGACATTGCCTCACGCGTGCGCACCGCTGTCGGCGGGCGTCGAATGCTCGACGACTTCACCCGTCGTGCTGCAAAGGATCGTCTCGTGGGCGAAGGCCTGTTGACCTACAAGGAACTCGGGGCGACTGACCGGGAGATTCTCGCCTTGATTGCACAGGGCATGACCGACAAGCAGATCAGCCAGCGCGTGTTTCTGAGCGCCCAGACCGTTCGCAACCGCATCTCGCGACTGCTCGGTCTTCTTGGTCGCGACAACCGCACACAGCTCGCATTGATGGTGACGGCGATGGATCCGTTCGTTGAAGGTGTCTTGGTGCCTGCGTCCGCGACTGTTGGGAAGTAGTCGAGGTGGAGAGCGACCCCGTGGCAACGGGTGACCACGATGTCGTGCGTCAACTCCGTGAGGCGCTTGATTCGCGCGTGGTCATCGAACAAGCGAAGGGAATGATCGCAGTTCAACGCAGGTTGCCGGTTGCGGCTGCTTTCGAGCAGCTACGTACCGAAGCGCGTCGACGCCGTGTCTCGATACATGTCGTGGCTGCAGAGGTGGTGCAGGCGCACGAGAGCCCGTCCGGCCCGGGGCTCATTGTCCGGCAAGGATGGGAGTGAGTGTCAGCTCGGGTTCGTCGGCCAGCAGGCGCTGCAGTCGGAACTTGTTCTCGAAGAGCGCAACGAGCGCGTCGTCGCCACGCTTCAGGATTCTGATACCGCCGATTGCCTGAAGGCGGGGCACGCTTGCCTTGTCGGTCAAGCGAATGGCTTGGTACACGGTCGGGCGGACCTCGATCGGTGCATTGAACTCGCCGGCCAAGCGATGCGCAAACACCTCCAACTGCAGGGCGCCGACCGCTGCGAGGATCGGATCGCTGTCACCCAGATCGGGGTCGCGCAGCACCTGAACAACACCTTCCTCGTCGAGTTGTGCGAGGCCCTTGCGGAACTGCTTGAAACGCCCCGAGTCGAGGGGACGTGCGGTGGCAAAGACTTCGGGCTCGAATCGTGGCACGCCGGGGAATTCGACGGCATCGTCGGCATAGAGAGTGTCGCCGATGCGCAGGTCGTTGGCGTTGATGAGGCCGATGATGTCGCCCGGATAGGCGGTCTCGATCGTTTCGCGGTCGTTCCCGAACGCCGTCGTTGCATACTTCGTGGCAACGAGTCGTTTCGATCTGATGCACGTGGCGTCCATTCCGCGTTCGAAAACGCCCGAGCACACCCGTGCAAATGCGAGTCGGTCACGGTGATTCGGGTCCATGTTCGCCTGGATCTTGAAAACGAACGCCGAGAATGGCGAGTCGAGTTCGCGGGGCACGTCGTTCACGTCGGTACGCGGCGCGGGAGCCGGTGCAAGATCAACGACTGCGTCAAGGAGCATGCGAACACCGAAGTTGGTGAGTGCCGAGCCGACGAACACGGGCGTCGTGGATCCGGCCAGGAATGACTCGATGTCGACATTGGCACCGATTGCGTCGAGCAGAGAGCAGCCGTCGATGGCCGCGGTCCAAGCGGCACCCTCGGCTGCTGCCGCCTCGTCGGCCGGAACGACCTCTTCGGGGGAAAGTTCGGCACCGTGGGCAGTACGAACGAAACGGACGAAGTTGCCCGTGCGCCTGTCGATGACGCCCCGGAAATCGCCGGGGATGCCGACCGGCCAGGTGACCGGCGTCGGCTTCAGGCCGATCTGTTCTTCAACTTCGTCGAGCAGCTCGAGGGGATCGCGCCCCGGCCGGTCGTACTTGTTGAAAAACGTGATGACGGGCAGGTTGCGTGAACGACACACCTGGAACAACTTGAGCGTCTGGGACTCGATGCCCTTTGCCGTGTCGAGCACCATGACGACCGAGTCGACGGCGGCGAGTACGCGGTAGGTGTCTTCGGAGAAGTCGCGGTGGCCGGGAGTGTCGAGCAGGTTGAACGTGTGGCCGCGGTAGGGAAACTGCAGAACGGCCGATGAAATCGAGATACCTCGTTGCTTTTCGAGATCCATCCAGTCGGAGGTGGCCGCCTTGCGTCCACCGCGAGCCCGAACGGCCCCGGCCTCTTGCACCGCGCCTGCGTACAAGAGAAATTTTTCGGTCAACGTCGTTTTGCCCGCATCGGGGTGGGAGATGATTGCGAACGTACGCCGGTTGGCTGCCTGTGCCGACACGTCGGACTTTTGCTGGGGGTTCATCGGACTACAGACGCTACCGACCGACGTAGTGTGACGCGGGGCAACGACGGGAAATGGGGAAGCAGTGAACAACGACGGAGTCTTTCAGCGGATCGAGTTTTCCCATGGTCCGGCCATGGCGAACCGGCTGATGCTGGCCCCGCTGACGAACCAGCAGAGCCACTCCGACGGCACGCTGTCGGACGATGAGCATCGTTGGCTCACGATGCGCGCCCTCGGCGGATTTGGTCTCACCATGACGTGTGCCGCGTCGGTGCAGTTCGCCGGAATCGGCTTCGCGGGACAACTCGGTGTTCACGACGATGCCCACGTGCCCGGCCTCACACGCTTGGCATGCGACATCAAGATGGCCGGCAGCGTCGCCATCGTGCAACTGCACCATGCAGGAAACCGCTCGCCACGTGAACTCACGGGCACCGATCCGCTGTGTCCGTCCGACGATCCGGAAACCGGTGCGCGTGCGATGACGAACGATGAAGTGCACGAGATGATCGGTGCCTTCGTTGCAGCAGCACGCAGGACGCAAAGTGCCGGGTTCGACGGGGTTGAACTGCACGGTGCGCACGGGTACCTGCTGTGCCAGTTCCTGTCGGCCGAACTGAACCATCGCGGTGACGAGTTCGGCGGGACGTTGGAGAATCGGTCGAGGCCACTGTTCTCGATCATCGATGGCATTCGCCGCGAATGCGGCGATGACTTCCATGTCGGCGTTCGTTTGTCGCCGGAACGCTTCGGAATGCGGATCGACGAAATCATCGACGTCTACCGCCGTCTCGTCTCTGACGGGCAGGTCGACATGATCGACATGTCCCTGTGGGATTGGTCGAAGAATGCCAACGAAGAAGCACACGCCCACAGCCGGCTGATCGACATCTTCGCCGGAATCGAACGTCGCAACGTCAAATTGGCGGTTGCCGGAAAGCTGTACACCGCGGCTGCCGTCAGGGCCGTCATCGAATCGGGTGCCGACATCGCGGCAATCGGCCGGGCAGCGATCACGAACCACGACTTTCCGCACCGCATGCGTGACGACGAGGACTTCTCGATGCGTGCGCTCCCCGTAAGCGCCCAAATCCTGCGCGACGAGGGCTTGTCCGACACGTTCGTCGGCTACATGCGGAACTGGAAGGGTTTCGTCGCGGACTGACCAGGGCTACGGTTTGCGCGGTGGAGGTGAAGCGACTGACCGGTGTGTTCGGCGCCGAGGTGGTTGTCGACGACGTACGTCGCCTTGGTACGACCGAAGTCGATGAACTTCGGCGCCACGTCTGTGACCATGAAGTCGTCGTCCTGCGCGGACAAACGTTGTCGGTCGCCGAGCAGGTGGAATTGTCGCGTCGGCTCGGACCGGCCGGCCCGGTGCCGTTCATCGAAGCGAGCCCCGACCATCCCGAAGTCATCAAGGTCGTCAAAGAGGCCGGCGACGGTGATGCCTTCAATTTCGGCGGGGCATGGCACAGCGACTTCAGCTTCCAGCCCGAGCCCCCGGCATTCACCCTCCTGTACGCGATCGACATCCCGCCATTCGGTGGCGACACCTTGTGGGCCTCGATGACGGCGGCATGGCGCGGTCTCTCGCCCGAAAGGCAGGTCGAACTGTCCCGGTTGGTCGCCGTTCACACCGCGCGCGATGCGTACTCACGAAAGATGCAACCGCTCCATTCCGGACTGTCGGGGATGAACATTGTCTGCGACGACACTGCCAATGACGCCGAAGCGCATCCCCTGGTGGTGACTCACCCCGAGACCGGAAGAAAGTCCCTCTTTTTCAATCGGGCTTATGTTCGGGACTTGGTCGACGTCGACGACAAAGAGGCGGCGAGGCTCCTCGAGTGGCTGCACGCACACACGACCGACGCGCGGTTCACTCTGCGCCATCGTTGGTCGGTGGGGGATCTCGTCATCTGGGACAACCGGTCGACTCAGCACTATGCGTTGAATGACTACGCCGGATTTCGTCGTGAGTTGCATCGCACGACGGTCGCCGGCGATCGCCCACGGAGTTGATCAACGATGTTCCTGGCAATCGCAAGCACCGGTCGCACGGCAACGTCATACGTTGCCGAAGCACTGAACCATGTCGACGGGATTGCCGCGCTTCACGAGGGTCACTTGGGGAACGACGCAGGCTCCGATGTGCTTCCGATGGTGAATCTCGACAACTTCCAGTGCTTCAAGAGTCCTGAACGGGCGAAAATGGTCGTTTCCGAAAAGCGGAATCCCGAACTTCTCGAAGGCGTGTGTCGAGGCCTCGGTGTCGAGATGCTCGTCGACGTTGCCTATTACAACTCCGTTCTCTTGGCCGAGATGCTTGAACAGGTGCCGACGTCTCACGGTGCGATCATCATCAGGGACTGCGAGTCCTTTGTCCGGTCGGCAACGTGGTTCACGGGTACCGATCCGATGCCCGTCGGTTGGCCCGACCCGGCGAAGGCTCTCGATTCCCGTGAACGGTTCATTGGCCTCGGTCGACTTCGCCCATTCGATGGCGATGATCTGCGCGAGTGGGCGGGTTGGGGTGCTGTCGAACGCAACATCTGGTTGTGGCGCGCAACAAACACCGTGTTGTGCAACACCTGGCAACGCTTTCCCGATCGCGTGCACTTTCTCGATTTCAAGGAACTCATCAGCGATCCGACGGGCATTCTGCAGGGTCTGTTGGCTACCATCGGTCGTCCCCTCGTTGATGACCGCTTTGGCCAGCTCGAGAGGGCGCTCGTCGAGGCGCACCAGCGTCAAAACGAGCGGCGCGGCGGTTATCAGGTCGGTGCATCCGACACCTGGACCGCCGAGCAACGTCGTCTCTTGTCCGAGGCAACGAAGGAAATCGCGAGTCGAGTGGAGAAGTTGCGTGGCCGACGGGCTGGTTGACCAAATAGTGGACATCATCAAGTCGGTGCTGTCGGCGCGGGGAGCCACCGACGTCGCGGTCTCGATCGACTCGGGAATGGGCAACCCTCCGGCGTGGGACTCGCTTGCCTTCGTCGAGATTTTCACGACCGTTTCCACGCGGCTCGGAATCGATGTCAGCGACGACGATGCAATCCACTTCATGACGGTGCGCGAAATCGTCGACTTCGTCGCCGATCAAGCCGGCTGAGGAGTCCCGTGTCGATTTTGCGTCGGGTCTTGTCCGATCGTTGGCGCGTACCAGTCGATGCCCCGGCTTTCGAGGGGCCCTTTGGTGCCGACAAAAAGACGGTCCTCAGCGAAACAGACGTCGTGTCACGACTCGCAGCGTTGCGTTGCGCGCTCATCGATGCCGGAGTCGGCAAGGGCTCCCGCGTGGGTGTCCTCAGCAATCACAGAGTCGAGACTTACCTTGCAGTGCTGGCCGCGGTATCGGTTGGTGCGACCTTCGTACCCCTCAACCCGAAATTTCCACTCGACAGGCTTCGCACAATTCTCGACCTCGCACAACCGAACGTGATTCTGGGCGACCCCGCGACGCTCGACGTACATCGCGAAATCGCCGACGGCATTCCGCTGATCGACGTGTCAACGGTTCGGCCGATGGCCGAAGAGGTGGGGACGTGGAACGCTGCACTCGATTCAAGTGATGTCGCACCCGGTGACACCGCCTACATCATGTTCACTTCGGGTTCCACGGGTACGCCGAAGGGTGTGCCGATCTCGTACGGCAACCTGTCGGCGTACATCGACGGCGCAACGGCTCTTCTCGAAATTCCGGAGGGGTCTCGATTCTCACAGTTTTTCGACCTCAGCTTCGACTTGTCGATGCACGACATCTTCGTGTCGACGCGGCTGCGCGGCACTCTGGTGGCCCCGTCTCAAGTCGATGTGATGATGCCGGGTGCATACGTTGTGCGCGAGCGGATCGATGCATGGTTCTCCGTTCCGCTGTTGGGCGCGCAGTTGGGTGGGGCGACACGCAAGGCGGACTTTCCCGGGCTCCGATCGATGCTCTTTTGCGGCGAGGCACTGCCGATGGAAACCGTCATCGCGTGTCGGGGTTGGCTCGCCGACGGTGGTCGGATGTGGAATCTCTATGGCCCCACCGAAGCGACGATCGCCTTCACGGCCGCCGATGTCACCGATTCGACCCGAAGCGAGGGCAATGCGTCAATCGGCACGGCCTTCGGCAAAAACTTCACCGCCTTGTTGAATGCCGACGGCACGGTCGACCTCGACCCCGACATCGACTCAGAAGGTGAACTGTTGTTGGGTGGCCCCCAGGTGTTCGCCGGGTACTCCACCGACGCGCCGTCGCCGTTCGTGCGACATGCGGAGACGTCCTACTACCGCAGCGGAGATTTGGTGCGTATCGACACCGAGGGTGTGTATTTCCGGGGTCGTGTCGACTCTCAGGTGAAGTTCCGCGGCTACCGAATCGAACTCGGGGAGATCGAAACCGTGGCCCGTCGTACATTCGGCCTGAAGACACTGGCAGTTGTGGTGTCCGGAGAAGGTGCGGGTGCTCGTTTGACGATGTACCACCTTGCAGCCGAGAACAAAGCGGACGCAGCGCTCGATCTTCGTCGGCTCGCCGAGACGCTGCCCGCGTACATGATTCCGTCCGAGTCCGTCGGCCTCGAGGTCATGCCAACCAATCAGAACGGCAAGATCGACCGTCGAGCGCTGACAGTGCTGGCATCGGGCGGTTGATCAACCGATGACCCCATTGGCCCATGTCGTGACGATTCTGGCGGTTCTGCCGGTCGCTCATTTTCTCTCGCCCAGGGTCCGGCTTGCATTCGTCACGTTCGCCGGCGCGGTCTTCATGTTGATGCTCGCTCCAGCCGGTTTCTGGGTGGTTCTCGTCAGCATCGTCGAAGGCCTGATTCTCGAGCGCCTTCTGCGCAACCTTCCGAAGAAGTCGGCCGTCAGGCAATACGTGCCGTACCTGCTTCTCGTCAACGTGTTCACCACCGATCTTGCCGGCGGCGTCTTTTCCGGTCAGCGGTTCGTGACTGCGGGTGTGGCATTCGCCGTTGTTCGCGTGTTCATGACAACCAAGCAATTGTTGGGTGCCAAGTCCACCACGGGCACGCAACGAGTCATGTCGCTCGCGGCCGGCGGATGGTTTCTGCCGGCGATTGTCGTGGGCCCGGTCTTTTCCGGCACGACTCTGTGGGACCAAACACGAAAAGACGCAGTGGAATCAGTGACGTCGCCGACCGAATTCCTCTATCGCAAGTTGTTCGGCGGTTGGATTCTGGCGGCTCTGTTGGCGGATTGGCTGGCGCACGAGGCAGGGGGTACGCATCTCGACAGGTGGACCGCTCCGTTCGTTCTTCTTGCTTTGTTCGGACACCTGTTCACCGCGTTCTGGGGACAGTCCCTCATTGCCGAATCGGGTGCCGCCCTTGCCGGATTCGACATTCCTGCAAACTTCAATCGTCCTTGGCTCGCGGTCGACATTCGTGATTTCTGGAATCGCTGGCACATGTCGATGGCGCGATTCGTCATGCAGTACTTCTTTCTGCCGCTCAACTTGCGTGGCGTGAACGCCCGTCTGGCGACCGCGGTGGCTTTCCTCTTCATGGGTCTGTGGCACGAGGTTCGTCCCGGCTATGTGATCTGGGGCTTGGCTCACGGTTGTCTCATGGCCTTCGCACCGAAGTCGGCCGACATCACGATCCGAACCGGGCGCATCATCAACCGTGTTGCAACGATCTCGTCGGTCGTTCTTCTCTCGTACGTGGCGAATTATGCGTTCTGACCGTCGCAGCTTCCGTCGACACGTGGTTCGTCGCGTGGTGCTTCCACTGATCGCGCTGGCGATGGTTTTCGTTCCTTCCTACAGTTGGCTGCGTGCCGGTCGTGTGCCGGGCAAGTACGTCAACCGGTGTCAGGCTGACGTCTACGAGAGTGACGCGCCCGCGGCCGACCTGTTGTTGATCGGGGCAAGCCGAACCGGATTCGGCATCGACGACGACCTCGTGGATCTGCGATTGTCGGCAGTGCAAAGCCATCGAACCGACAAGATCGTGTTGCTCGGCAACGCCGACTCCGATTCGAACATGGCGCTTCGGACGTACCTGCGTGAGCGTGGCGTCCCCGAAAGCCTCGGCATCGAGGTCCTCATCACCCGCGTGGCGGGGGAGTCAATGGCGCCGCGCTACGGAGCGTCGCTGACCAACCGCAGTTACGCGCTGTTCGGCGCACGGGCCTACTCGGGCTACCTCGGATCCCTCGTCGACAACGAGGTCTTGGGCTGGCGTGACGTCTACGCGCGTTCCTACTTCCCGTCGCCGTTCAAGTTTTTCTTCGAACACCTGCAGGTCGGTTTCGACAATGCCTTGCGCGAAATCGACAGGGCGATCGACCCTCTCGGTGAATGCGACCGTACGGTTTTGCCGGCGTGGGGGCCGGTCGCCGCAGCCCCGTTCACCGAGACGACGCCACGTCCGTCCGACAGGAAGATCGCACAGTTGAACAAGGAAGTTGCGCGCTACGTGAAGGTCAACCTCGACAGCCGGCGCGCATCGGGTGAACTTGCGGTCATGCGCGACATGGTTGACGTTGCGCGAAGCGCGGGCGTGAAGAACTTGTTCTTCTACTACTTCCCATCGTTCGGCGAGACTTCGGACGTGATGGATCTCGGTCGATTGGGAGAATTGATTCCGGGCGTCGACATGTTCGACGCGCGGCCGATCATCAGCGATCCGAACAAGCCCGGGCTCGACCTGCAGTACAAGGATCGGGCGCATCTCACCAAGTACGCCGCTTACGAGGTGACGACGGACCTCGTGGATTTCTTGAAGGAGCTTGGCAAGTGAGGAAATTCCTCGTGGCGCACCCGCGAACCCGTGCCGTTGCAGCGTGGGTGGGGTTGATCCTTGCCGCCGCATTGCTGCTGCGCTGGGTCGAGCCGGCCGTTTTCGAATCCCCCTACAACAACTTCTGAACGTAGGCTGTCCAGCCATGGGAAACCCGTGGTTTGAAACAGTTGCCGTTGCACAGCGCAGGGCACAACGGCGGCTGCCGAAATCCGTGTACGGCGCAATCGTCGGGGGATCGGAAAAGGGCCTCACGTTCAACGACAACCTGAGCGCGTTCGACGAACTCGGGTTTGCGCCTCACATCGCGGGTCTTCACGCCGGTCGAGATCAATCGATCACGGTCATGGGCCAGCAGGTGTCGATGCCGGTCGTCATTTCGCCGACCGGTGTGCAGGCCGTTCATCCCGATGGTGAGGTGGCCGTTGCGCGGGCTGCAGCCAACCGGGGAGTCGCGATGGGGCTCAGCTCGTTTGCCAGCAAGTCGATCGAAGACGTCACCGCGGTCAACAACCAGGTTCTCTTTCAGATGTACTGGTCGGGCGGTCGCGACACGATGGTGCAGCGACTCGAACGAGCAAGAGCAGCCGGAGCCAAGGGCATCATCCTCACCCTCGACTGGACGTTTTCGAACGGTCGGGATTGGGGCAGCCCGTGGATTCCCGAAAAGGTCGGCCTGAAGGAAATGATCAAGCTCGCACCACAGGGTCTCTCCCGGCCCAAGTGGTTGTGGATGTATGCGAAGACGCTCGGGCTGCCCGACCTCACGACCCCGAACATGGCCGCTCCCGGTGAAAAGCCACCGACGTTCTTCGGTGCGTATTTCGAGTGGATGCAAAGTCCGCCACCGAGTTGGGACGACATTGCCTGGTTGCGTTCGCAATGGGATGGCCCATTCATGGTGAAGGGTGTCTGTCGGGTCGACGATGCAAAGCGCGTTGTCGACGCAGGTGCCACTGCTTTGTCGGTGTCGAATCACGGCGGAAACAATCTCGACGGCACGCCCGCCCCGATTCGGTCGTTGCCGGCGATCGCCGACGCGGTTGGTGACCAGATCGAAATCCTGCTCGACGGCGGTGTGCGGCGTGGTAGTGACGTCGTGAAGTGTCTTGCGCTCGGCGCGCGGGCCGTCATGATCGGACGCGCCTACCTGTGGGGCTTGTCTGCGAATGGCCAAGCAGGTGTCGAGAACGTCCTGGACATCCTTCGCGGGGGCATCGACTCTGCGTTGCTGGGCCTTGGCAAGTCGCACGTCAGCGAACTCAATCGCGACGACATCGTGATTCCCGACGGATTCACACGACAACTCGGTGTCTGAAGTCTTTTCTTAACGCACGTCCTTCATCGTACGAACAACGGTCACGTCGATCGATCCCGGCGCCGTTCGGGACATTCCGTTGCCTTTCCTGCTGTCTGGGCAATTCGGCCCGACAAAAGACAGGAGACAGGCATGAAGCGACTCATCGTTCGCATCAACACCCGACTCGCGGACGTGCGCGAAGCGCACGACCACGGCGGCGTCGCGGCGGAATACGGGGTGCTGCTGGCCGGCATTGTGGCAGTGGTGGCAGTTGCTGCCGCGGCACTCGGCGGACGCATCGACGGAATCTTCGACTCGATCCTTCCGTGATCCGTCGTCGTTCGGTCCCCGGGTCCAAGACCCGGGGACCGGACGATGCGGGGGTTGTGGCGGTTGAGTTCGCGCTCGTCGTTCCGCTCCTCATCGTCCTTCTCTTCACAATCATCCTCGGTGGGTCCGTGTGGCTCGACCAAATGCACCTGCAGTCGGCCGTGCGCAATGCCGCTCGAGTCGGTGCCGTTGCGCCGTCGTCGGCATGCAGTGCCGCGACGGCGGACCTCACCGGCAACGACGTGGGAACCGTGACCTGCGATCTCCTCGATGACTGTTCATCGGGAACCGCACGAGTGCAATTGACCGCCCTCCAGACCATCGACCTGCCGCTCGTCGGCGAAAGGAATGTGACATTGCATGCAACGTCATCGTTCGTCTGCAACCCGTGACGTTCGCGATGAGCGCGGCGTGATTGCCATCATGACGGCAGTCGCGTTTGTCCCGCTTGCTTTCATGTTGGCCCTTGTTGCCGATGCCGGTCGCGTGTGGGTTGCGCGCGAACGTCTGCAGAACTCGGTTGAAGCCGTTGCCGTCGCCACCGCATCCGAGTGGGCCAACGGAGGGTCAAGTTGCTCGACACGTGCGCTTTCCTTTTTCACTTCCGATGGTTCGAGTCCGGACGGCACCGGTTGCTCGACCACGGGCACGCGACAATCCGGTGTCGTGTCGGCTTCCGCCGACGAAGAGGTTGACCTGATGTTCAGTGACGTTGTCGGCCGGTCGACCAGTCGTGTCTCGGCGTCGGCACGGGTGCGCGTATCGACGGCGTCGGCCGTGCGGGGACTGTGGCCGTTCGGTCTCTGTGCCGACAACACTGCGATCTCGGCTTGGATTTCGGCTGGGTTCCCCGAGGGTCGTCGGGCGACGATCACGTTTCAACAGCCCTCGCAACTGTGCGGCGGCGACGTCTCGGGTAACTGGGCCGTGCTCGATTTCAACGGCGGATCGGTGTCGAACAGCGAGACCCAACACTGGGTCACGTCTGGTTATCAGTCGACCGTGACGGTCGGCGACGTAGTCAACGGTAGTCCCGGTGCGCCGTCAACCTCTCTCGACATGACGCCGGCGATCGGCGAGACGATTCTCTTTCCTCTCTACCGATACCCGCGCAACAACGGCAGCAACGCCAGATACACGATCGTCGGTTTTGCGACGGCACGAGTCGACGCGGTTCGCCTCACGGGTGGTGCCGCTCAACGCAGCATCACGATCACCTTCAAAACCGGGACCACCGCCTCGGGGGCAACGAGCACGGCCATGAGCGGGGGAAATTTCGGACTGACCGCATGGAGCGTCTGCTCCTTTGACGAATACGGAGTGTGCCAATGAATGTGAAGTCGATAGCCCGTCGCGCGGCGCCAGCGGTCGGCGTCTTTTCGCTGACCTTTCTCGGAGTCCTCGCGCTGGTGCCGAAGGACTCGGTTGACGACGATGAACTGGTGCCCGTCGTGGTCGCGACGCGCACATTGTCCGACGGAACCGACGCGTCAGAAGTGCGCGGTGCGGTCGAGGTGCGGATGGTCCCCGACATCGCCCGCAGCGAGGGTGCGCTTGCGGCTCTCGAAGCGCTTCCCGATGGTGTTCTTGCGTTCGATCACGTGCCCGGTCAGCAAATTCTCACCACTTCGTTCGCAAGAAACCATGTCGGGAGTCTCGGCGCGGATTTCGTCGCAGTGTCAGTGACGCTCGATCCGCAACGCTGGGTGGGGCCGTGGCTTCAGGCCGGGCGCATCGTCGACGTCTACGACACACGTGAACCGAACCCGGTACTCGCTGCCGAACGTGCGGTGATTCTCGATGCACCCGATGACCCGGATGCGGTCGAGCTCGAACCGACCGAAGACACCGTCATTTCGCTTGGCGTGCCGAAGGACTCGCTCACCGAGGTTCTCGCCGCAGCCGAAAACGGCACCGTCTGGCTGGTTGGGCGATGATCGCCCAGGACATCGCCCGCGCGGTCCGCGAACGTCTCGCTGCCATTCCGGAACGGGCGAACCTCCCCGATGATGAATTGCGCAGGCTCGTCGAAGAACAGATCGACTCGGTACAGCAGCTACCCACTTTCGCGGATGTCGAGAATCCCGACGGCGTCCGCCGCTCGGTCGTCAACGATCTGCTCGGATTCGGCCCGATCCAGGAACTGCTCGACGACCCCTCGATCTCCGAAATCATGGTGAACGGACCCGGGGAAATCTGGATCGAACGAGCGGGGACCATCTCGCTCAGTGACGGGGCGTTCGAATCGTCGGAACAGTTGATGCGCATCATCGACCGTATGGTGCGGTCCTCGGGCAGACGTGTTGATCAATCCTCGCCGATGGTTGATGCTCGTCTGCCCGATGGTTCACGCCTCAACGTCGTGTTGCCGCCGTTGTCGGTGGACGGTCCTGCGATCACGATCAGAAAATTCACCTCGTCGGGGCTCGGTATCGACGATCTTGTCGCATCGGGCACCATTTCGGCGTCGGGGGCCGATTTTCTTCGGGATGCAGTCGCTTCGAGAATGAACGTTCTCGTCAGCGGGGGCACGGGTACGGGCAAGACGACGGTTCTCAACATCTTGTCCTCGTTCATCGATCGCGATGAGCGCGTCGTGACGATCGAAGATGCCGTCGAGTTGACGTTGCGCCTGCCGAATCTGATTCGCCTCGAGGCACGCCCGAGCAATTCGGAAGGGGCCGGTGAAGTCAACATTCGCGACCTGGTGCGCAATTCGTTGCGCATGCGCCCGAACCGCATTGTGGTGGGTGAAGTGCGCGGCAGTGAAACGATCGACATGTTGCAGGCCATGAACACGGGGCACGAAGGTTCGCTGTCGACCGTGCACGCCAATTCGCCGAGGGATGCGCTCCGGCGACTCGAAACGATGATTCTGCTTGCCGGCGTCGATCTTCCGTTGCGTGCCGTTCGTGAACAAATTGCCTCCTCCATCGACGTGATCGTGCACCTCGCCCGCGATGCACGTGGCCGACGGTTCGTCACGACCATCACCGAGGTGGTGGGCATGGAAAGTGACGTCGTGTCGACCGCCGATCTCTTCGCGCGTGACTTCACCGGTGTCGCCACCGAGACGTTGCCGGCATTGCAGACGACCGGCCTGGTGTCGAGTCGGCTCGGAATGCGCCGTGCACGGAGGGCCGCATGAGCTCGACGGTTCTGGCGGCAAGTGCATTCGGTGGTGCGGCGTCGTTGGGTGCGGTGCAACTTGCGCCCTTCGTTCGCCGGCGCATCCACGGTCGGCCCACGAACCCGGTCGACCGCATCAAGGCGATTCGTACCGAACGGGCGAGAAGCTCGGCGATCGAAGACCAGTTGGCGCCGGCCCTGCAATTGATCGTCGGCAACCTGCGCGTCGGGCGCAATGTCGTCGCTTCGTTTTCAGAAGTCGCAGAAGCCGTACCCGAACCACTGGGCGGACTCTTGCGCGAGGTTGTGGCCGAGGCGAAGTTGGGCACGCCGGCCGGTGAAGTGTTGATGACGGTCGCCGAACGCGAGTCGAACCGGCACCTGGCGATCGTGGCATCGGCGCTCGTCCTCCACGGGCGCCACGGTGGATCTCTCGTTGAGATTCTCGAGACGGTCATCGAAACCGTCGAGGAAGAAGACCGTCTGCGGCGTGACCTGCGAAGCGTCACCGCAGACGGGCGACTGAGTGCCGTCGTGTTGTTGGCCATGCCTCCGGTCGTGCTCGTGTTCGTGTCGGCGATGAGTCCCGGCTACGCCGCCCCGTTGGTGACGACACCCCTTGGAATTGCGATGTCGGGGACCGCGGCCGTTCTTGGTGCGGTCGGCTGGCGGTGGCTGCACCGATTGGGCAATCCGGAGATTGCGCTGTGAGGGTTTTCGGGGCGGCTCTCATCGCCGTCGCGGTGGTTGCGGCCATCAATGCGTTCGGCGTGCCCAGACGGATCCGCAGTGGCACACGTTGGTTTCGGGTGTCGGTCATCGGCAATCGCAAGCGTGAGTCGGCATCGGTCAGTGCGCTCGGCGCGATACTCGGGCTTGGATTCGTCGCGGCCAGGCCGAATGTCGGCACGGTCGCAGCGGCCTCGATGATGGCGGCGGCAGGTTGGCAGATTCCCCTCATCCGCGCGCGGTCACGCGAGGAGTTGCGCCGCAAGCGTTTCGATCTCGAACTGTCCGATGCCCTGGGGGAGATGGTGATGGGCGTCGAGGCTGGGCTCACCCTTGAGGCTGTCATGAATCTCTACGCTCGTGCGCACCAATCCGAGCTCTCCGCCGAATTCGCGCGTGTCATTGATCTGGTGGGTCTCGGCGCAACGCGAAGTGCCGCACTCGACGAGTTCCGCACGCGCACACCAACGCCGTTCGTTTCGATGTTCGTTTCTGCCGTGCAGCAGAATCAACGACTCGGGACCCCGCTCGCAACCGTGCTGCGTCAACAGGGAAGAACCGCACGTCGCCGACGCCAACAAGCGGTCGAGGAGTACTCGGCGAAGCTGTCGCTGAAGATGATCTTTCCCACTGTCTTCTGTGTTCTTCCGGTGCTACTTATCGTCATCGTCGGACCGGCAGTGATACGCGTCATCGAGTCGTGGCCAAAGTGACGGCTGTCAGTCGTGAGCGGCTGATTTGACTTCTACTTTGCCCGTATGGACACATTCAGAAAAATCTCAATCACGTTTATCGCATCCGTCGCAGTTCTTGGAACGGCCGGTGGTGTCGATGCAGCCAAGAAGTCGGGCGCAATGTGCGCGAATCGCGCGGCGACAATCACTTCGTCGAATGCAACCATTTACGGGACCGAATCCAGCGACGTGATCGTCGTGACGGGAGGAGGAAAACACACGATTCAGGCACTCGGTGGTGACGACATCATCTGTGGGTCGAGTGGCACCGACATTGTCTACGGCGGTCACGGCAACGATCGAATCGACGGCAGGGGCGGCAACGACGATCTCGACGGCGATCTTGGCGACGACATCATTCTCGGCAACAACGGCAAGGATTCAATCAGCGGCGGCGATGGCCGCGACTATCTCTTTGGTCTGAACGACAACGACGACATCACCGGTGACTCCGGCGACGACGTGATCTTTGGGGGAAACGGTAGTGATGACCTTGCTGGGAGCGCGGGTGTCGACTTGATTGTCGGCGGGGAAGGTGACGACACCATCATCGAAGAAGTCGGTGTCGACATCGTGTTCGATCCCGAGCCGCGCGGGTTGGACTTCAGGTCGAAGTGAGGAAGGTCGCGCTCCTACTTGCCGTCGTCGTCCTGCCGGCACCGCTTCTTGTGGGTGCCGGCGGGACGGTGCGGTCTCCCGCCAAACTTCCGAAGATCTATTGCGGCGGGCGTTTGGCAACCGTCGCGTCGAATGCGGGAACGATCTACGGAACCGAGGGTGACGACGTGATCGTTGCCGTTGGTTCGAATCCGCACACGATTCGTGCACTCGCGGGCAACGACATCGTCTGCGGAGGTTCGGGAGTCGATGCGATTTACGGCGGTGATGGGCGAGACCGAATCGACGGGCGCCAGGGCGACGATCGAATCGAGGGTGGCCCGGGTGACGACGTTGTCTACGGCAACACAGGTAGCGACACGCTCGTTGGGGGCGACGGCCGCGATTACATCTTCGGTTTGAACGGCAACGATGTTGCATCGGGCAACACGGGCGACGACGTCATCCTCGGGGGTCAGGGCAACGACCTTCTCGCCGGTGGTGCCGGCACCGACACCATCTACGGGGGCCCGGGACGCGACAACGTGATTGCCGACGATCCGCAGGACTTTGCATTCGACGACGAGCCCGTCGGGCTTGGCGTTGAGATCGGTGGTGACGTTCGTGTCAGGACATCATCTGGCGATCGAGAATCGAATACACCCGCTTGGTGAAGTACCAGCGGCCGTCTTTTTTGACGTATTCGTCCTCGTATCGACCCGTCACGTTCATCTTCCCGCCGGCCTCGAGGTGAAGGAATTCTTGTTGGTACCAGGTTCCCTTGGCTGTGTCGCCGGTGACGATGATCGGACCCGCCGACGCGAAGAAGCCGACGAACGAAAACGCCGACATCGATTCTTGCCACATCGGGAAGAAGTTCGACTTGCCCTGAACCTCGCGGCCAGGCAGTGACCATGTGGCGTCGTCGGTCCAGTTCGACTGCCACGCCTCGCCGTCGAAGCGCATGACGGCGTCGTTGTACGACTCGACGAGTTCACGGATGGCGAGACGGTCTTCGATGGGGCCTTGGCTGATCATGCTTCGGGATGGTAGTAGGTTGCCGACATGATCCGAGTCAGCGTTCTCTATCCGAAGACCGACGGTGCCACGTTCGACCACGACTACTACCGCACGACGCACGTACCCATGGCAGTCAACGGTTGGAAACCCGCCCGCACCGAGATCGACAAAGGCCTCGACGGCCCGTACGAGGCCGCGGTTCACTTCTTCTTCGAGACAGCCGATCGGTTCCAGGCGTGCATGGGAATGCCCGTCACCGGCGAGCTCATGGCCGACCTGCCGAACTACACCACGATTCAGGCACAGATTCAGGTTTCAGAAGTCGTCGAATCCTGATCCCGCGCCAGCGCTCCTCAATGCGAGTGCGAGCCACAGATGTCGACACGCTCATCGGTCGGCACGGCCGCTTGGCCCTCGGCCAGGCCTTCGACCGCCGCGAACGGTCCGCACGGATGGGGCACAACCCACACGTGAACCATCGGAATCCGGACGTTCGCGCGGCGTGATCCCGCGGGGCATTCTTCGTTGCCGTCGGTGATGCCGGTGATGGACGGGCGCAAATCATCGCCCAACTTCCAGCACAAGTTGTCGTGGATGTGCCACTGCATCAGCGGCCCGGCGTAGTCGGTGAGTTCCGCATCGTCGATTCCCGTGCCGAGATTGGCCATGTACATCGCCGACACCAGAATGCGTGTGTCGCCGTACACCTTGTAGACGATCGACTCGGGGGCTTCGGAGTCGAGAAACTTGCCGTCGATCAGCTTCATCGGGTTGACGAAGTGTTCGTAGCCCGTTCGTTCGTCGCCGATCGATGTCCAGCCCTCGTCCTGTGCAACGCGATGGTCGCTCCAGCGCATCAGATCGCGCTGGGTGTCGAGCACCAACTGTCGGGCGCGGTCCTCTTGTTCGGGGCTGACACCGTCGACGCCGTCTATGTCGATGCCGATACCCGGAAAGTACGGGCGTGGCCAGGCGGTAGCGGACGATCCGTGGTCGTGCCCCGACGCGGTGATCATTGCCGGCACGGCAAGAATCACGGCAAGCCCGACGGCCGACGTGCGTTCAAGGGTCAAGCGTGTCGCCAGCCGGGGTGCGACCGCAAAGGTCACTGCGAGTGCAGCGAGTATCGCGCACAGCAGGTCGGTTGTCTGCACGCTCTCGGCGGTCTGAAGACCGTCGACAAAACCAATGCCGACGGTCTTGGTCGCAATCCAACCTGCAACCGACACGCCATTGACCAACCCGACGAGGAGGTCGAGCCTTTTTGTCGACACGACCACCGAAAGCACGCCGACGACCACTTGTGTGATGGCGAGAATCGCAAAGGTACGCGCCGAGGCCGGATGTTCGGTGTGGAGTCCAACGGCCACGCCGTGCACGAGGCCCGATGCAATCGAGAAATACCCCGCAAGTTTCACCGGCGTTGTGTCGCTCATGGTTGCCATTCTTACCGCGGCATGGTCGGTTGTTTCGCGGGAACGACGGCACCACACGGGCTAGGTTGCGACCCGTGGGGGCAGACAAGGCGGTGTTCCGGCGGGCAAGCGATTGTCCGACCGAGTCGTGGAAAGACGACATCACGGGTCATGTTGATTGGTGGACGCTCTTCAGCGCCGACCGCACAGCGACGAATTCGCTGACGGTTGGAATTGCCGAGGTGCCGGTCGGTGCACCGCGACCCCCTCGTGGACACACTCACCAACAAGCCGAGGTGTACTACTTCCTCTCGGGGGTGGGTGAGGTTGTCGTCGACGGCGAGGTCACCCCGGTTGCTGCCGGTGATGCGGTGTTCATTGCAGGCAACGTCGAGCACATGGCGGTGAACACGGGAAACGAACCGCTTCGGCTCTTCTATTTCTTTGCGGCCGATTCGTTTGGTGACATCGTCTACGAGTTTCCCGATTGATACGCACGGGAAGCGCCGAAGAAGCGATCGGCTACCTTGGCGTGATGACGAAAAGCCTGCACCCGGTCGATTCACCGCAAGTTGTCCGATCGGCTCATCGTCGCGCACTTCATGGCGCTCTCATGGTGTTCGTTGCAGTCGCGGCATTGGCAGCATGCGGCGGTGGCTCCGGCGAGTCGGGTAGCGGTTTCGACTGGGCAAAGGAATGCGCCAAGGCGGCAGAGTCGGGTCTGCCGACGTCGTCACAGATCTGTGCCGACTCGGGTCTGCGGCCGGGTGACGACGGCTTCTCCTTCGAGAACTGGGGCGGCCCGGTGGCGGAAGATGCCGTCACGGTGACGACCGCCGTCGCAGTCTTTGGTCAGGAAGGAACATGTGCGCGCCTCGAGGGCGATGCATGCATCCCATTTCCTGCAGTGCAGCAATGGATTGACCAGACCAACCTCAGCATCGAGGGCGGACGGTGCGAGGGGATGGCGGTTCTCAGCCAGCGCATCAACGACGAAATGAACGCTCCCGGCGACTTCCAGGAGACGGCAACGCGAACGTTCGACCTGCAAAAGCCGTCGGTCCCGGTTGCGGGTTCGATCTCGCGTTGGTGGGTGACGCAGACGCTGCCGAGCGTTGCCGAAGCGAATGCCCGTGCACAGGCGATGGAGCCAACGAAGATCGCCACGAACATTGCGAAGGCACTTCGCGCGAAGCAGGGCGTGACACTGGGTATGTACGCCAACGGAATGGGCCACGCGGTCACACCGGTTGCGGTGACGTGGTCCGATGGTGGCGCCATCGAAGTTCTCCTCTACGACAACAACTATCCGGGGGAGATCACCGCGCTCACCATTGACTCCGAAACCGAAACGTGGACCTACGACGTCGGCGCCGCCAATGCAGGTGAAGCCGGTGCGATCTGGACCGGAACCACCGGATCAATGGACTACACCCTGATGGCCGACCGCGAGGGCGAGCAGAAAGTTCCGTGGTCCGATGACGACCGAGCCGGTGAGGCGAAGGGTTCGGCGCGGATCACCGTTACGACAGGCGGCAGATCCATTTCAGGTGTCATCGTCACACTCGGCGACAAGGTCGTCGACTCGCGTGATCTCACCTCGGCGACCGGCGGTATCAGGATCTTCCCGTCGCGCGGCGGCCTGGGCACCGGTGCAACAGTCGAGATTCCTGCCGGCCTCGCCGACCTCAAGGTGAAGCCGGTCATCGGCGAGGTTCTCGACCCTGCAGCAGGCGACATCGACCTGATCTTCGCCGTCGATTCTCCGGGACCCGGTTCGGTGATCGTGCGCGACCAAGTCGACCCGGCTGACGGCGAGTACGACGACTTCACGCTCGAGCTCTCGACCGACGACGACTTCGAGTCGAACATCGACGTGGCCGCCGACGCCGACGTCGAAGCCGGATATGCATTCGAGGAAGAGAGCATCGAGGCAGTGCTCGAAGACGGTCAAGACCTCGACATCGGCGATGCCACCGAAGAGGGCTCGATCGACGTCTCGATCACCGACGAGTCGGGCGCCGAGCTCTACTCAGTCGACTTCGACGGCGAAGCCGAAGGCGACGAACTCGTCTCGGCAGAGATCGACATCAACGAAGAGACGGGCGAAGCCGAGATCACCGAGGTTCCCATCGGAGCCGAGGCACTGGACGACACGATCCTTGCTCTCGCCGAAGCTGATGCCGAAGCGTTCGAAGAACGCGAAGCCGCCGCCGAGGAAGCCTCTGCCGATTCGGATCCAACAGCCGACACGACCAATGCCGGCGAAGCCCCGGGTTCCACCGACGACGACGGGTCCCCAACATCCGATGGTGGTGGCTCGCCCGACGGTTCGACGAATGACGATGGCTCGTCCGGCAATTCATCGAACGACGGTGGTTCGGGCACCGATTCATCGAACGACGGCGGCTCGGGAGATGAATCGCCGGACAGCGGTGGTTCGGGCGGAAGCACCAGTAGCGACGATGATTCACCGGCGACCACTGCGGCGCGCAGCAACAATGACGACGATGATTCACCGGCGACCACTGCGGCGCCCAGCAACAATGACGACGATGATTCACCGGCGACCACTGCGGCGCCCAGCAACAATGACGACGATGATTCGCCACAGCCACCGGCCCCGCCCGCATCGGATGACTCGGGTGGCGCGGGTAGCTAGAACGCGAGCGACGACAGAACGATCAGTTCAACACCCCCGTGACCGCGTCCACATTGGAGGCGTCACCTGAATCAGGCGGGTGGCGCCGGAGAACAATTGAATGTAAATTCACCCTCGTTCGGCGAGTCGAGCCAGAGGGGGAGTCGTGCGCACACGAGCAGGGGCACTTTTGATCGCGTTGTCACTGATGTGGGGTGCCGCAGGATGTGGTGTCAGCGAACCCACGGCAGGCGACCCGCGCCAAACGGATTCAGTCGACGAAGAAGGCGATCGTGATCGCAACATCGCCGGTGCGATCGGCACGGGTGTACTCACCACGATGGTGACGAACGGCCTTGCAATGGGTCTCGGCGCCATTCCGGGAATGCCGAAAGAAATCACGGCGCTCTTCGGTGGGGGCGGGTCCGACAACACAGCGGTTTTGGAAGCGATTGCCCAGGTGGCTGAACAGATTCGGCAATTGGACGCAAAGGTCGACCAGGTCTTGGCAAATGTGCAGGCACTCGACGACAAGGTCGCCAGCCTCGCGGCCGCGGTCCAGGGACTTGCAGAACAACAATGCGCGTCGTCGAAGTTCGCGCGTGAGGCCGAAATCAAAGAAGTGATGACTCTCGTCAACGTCACGTACGACGTCCTGTATGCACCGAGTACCGGTATTGCGACGGGTGTCGTGACCGACATCAAAAATTCGAACGATGCCACGACAACCGCGAGCAGCGATGCCATCGGTGAGTTGAAGGGCCAGTACGACGTACTCCGGAGAAACCCAAAGTTCGACCTCGTCTTCGACTCGTTGTACGACGCTTTGCTCGGCGGGCAGAACGATCAAGCGGGCCTTGTTGCGCACATGATGGCATGCACTCTCCAGGCGAAACGCTTTCTCACCACCGGCGACACGGAACAGTGGCGCAACTATGTCGAGTACTTCATCGTCATCGCCGCAAAGGCGTTGCAGTTGACGGCATTCGTCGAGGGTTTCCGCGCATATCTTGACAACAACGACGTCAATCTCGACACTTTGAATCGTGCGGCGATTGGTTTCGAACGTCTGTCGCGCGGGTTGTTGTTCATGACGCAGAACCAAATTCCGCGCGGGCAGATACTCGACAGCAAGACCAACAAGATGTGGACAGCGGGCGGAACCTGGACCGGTCGTCTCCACGTGACCCGAGCCGTCGACGCGATGAACACGTGTGTGTCCAATGGTTCGCGCCTCGAGAACATCGCGCGCAATCCGGGAGCGTCGCTCGACCCGAATGCGGTCGTTCGCCTGAAGGATTGCGTGACCACGACAACGCTCGATTCGGATGGTGAGACCGGTCAGTGGCGGATTCCGCAGATTTACGAGCTCGTCAAGACGGGTGGTCAATCGGGGACGGCCACGATTTCGTGGGCACCGCCCAGCCTTTTCGGACTGATCGACGGCTGGTCGGATGCGAGAATTTGTGCCGGTGGCACATCAACTTGCGGTTCTCCGTCCGACTACCTGACAGCCGCCGGAGCAGCATCGCTCGTCGATCGATACCACGAGGGGCTCCAGTACGTGTGGTCGAACACTTCGCTTGCGGCGGCACGCGGTCCCCGTGACCGTGCAACGAATGCGATCATGAGAGAAAACGACAAGGCGATGGCTGGGCCGAACGGCTTCGTCAACATGACGGGTTACCACTACAACGGCGGCTGGATCAACGGCTCCAACTTCATGAGGCACTACCAGAGAAGTTGCCGTGAGGAGTTCAATGTCGCACCAGTCGACGTTGCGCAGTTCAATCGTTGCAACGCTGACTTTGACAACGATGAAATGGGCCCGCGTTGTCGGGCCATCATGGCGGGCAACCCGATGCCGTTCTCCATGGCCTCGGTCCAGGTGGCAAACCTGGGCACCCAGAAGCCTCCCGTATGGGGTGTCAGCGTTGCGAACGGGAATTACGGTCAGCATGCGGGTGTTTACAACACGTCAGCCGGCAAGACATCGACGTTCTTGGCCGCGAAGTCATTCTTCAATCAATACTTTGCGTGTGGAACCTTCCACGAGGATTGCGATTGGACAGGTTCCTGCGACAAGTGGGAGACCAAGGATTTCGAGTCTGTCCTTCCGCAGTACGCACAAGTGGTCTTGGTTCGAGACCTGTTTCAGGGCGAAAGGTATTTCTTCACCGACCGCGGTGCATCGCCGCGATCATGGGTTGAGCGAGCCAGGTTCGAGGCGCCAATCGTGCGCGTGACACTCGCCAACGCGGGACGTACCCGAATCAGTGCGCTGCCCTCGCAGCCCGGCCGTACGATCGAGGCACGTTGCGTGGTCAACCCCGCAACGCCCCCCAAGAGGTTCGATGAATTGCCCGAGACATCGGGCACTTGCAAGGTGTCGGGGGCATTCAGACTGAAGCCGGGCCCCCACAAGATCTACGTGATGGCCAAGGACAAGGCAGTCGGTGGCGTCGAGTCATCGATGACCGTGACCGAACTGAGCGTGGGTGGCCAACGACCTGCCCCTGCAACGGATGTCACCACGACCGCAGGCAATCAGTCGGTTGAGTTCACGCTCGCCACGATGTCGCCCGATTACGACTACTACGGCGAAGTCGTCGCGGTCGATCAACAGGCGCGACCCGTCCAGTGCAAGATCGAAGCAGCGACCAAGCGCTGCACCATCGGACAGTTGGTGAACAACACGCGCTATTCGGCCAAGGTCATCACAGCCTTCGGAGTGTTGACGTCGGATTCCGCTGGACAAGAGGTGATTCCGTTCGGTGCGCCGCGAACTCCCATCGCAACGGTCACGAAACGTGGCAACGGGACGATCGAGTTCTCGATCGAATCGCCCGATTCCGCCGCCATCAAGACCCCGGTCACGCGCTTCGAACTGTCGGCCGAAGGAGCAACTCCGGTTGAATGCGAAGCCGCCACGCAGCCGACACGATGTGTCCTTTCGGGCTTGGACAACGAAGTTGTCTACGACGTCATTGCGAAGGCCGTCAATCGGTTCGGCGAGACAATCGGTGCCGCGCCTGTTGCCGCCCAGCCGCTGGCCCCACCGGGCGCGCCCGGAGGTGTCTCGGTGGCCGGTGCCGACGGGGTCATCAAGGTGTTCTGGGATCGCTCGACGGATGGCGGACCGGCCGAAAAGTACGTCGCGACGGCGGTCAACTCTGCGACGAAGGCCGTTGCTGGAACGTGTGAAACGGCGGGTCAAGCAAGCGCATCAACGGTGACATCGGTCCCCGCTGCAAACTGCAACATCACCAAACTCGATGGTGAGACGACGTACCAAGTGTCCGTCGTGGCGAGCAACGACGGTGGAGGATCCGAAGCAACTGCTGCCGCAACGACGGTCACGCCACGATTTGCTCCGGGTGTTCCGACGGTCGTGGCCGCGGTCCGTGAAAGCCGTATCTTCGTGTCGGCCACGGTGAGTCAGGTCGGCCAAACCTCGGGTAGTACGAAGTCGATCCTTGTGACCTCGAACATCGACAACCTGTCGTGCACGATCACTTTGCCCGCTACGGAATGCGAAATTCTCGGTGGCAGCCGGGATCGGAACTACATCTTCCGTGCTGTCGCTACGAACGACACGGGTAAGTCGACGCAATCGCAACCATCGAATGCAGTCCTGGTTTACAACCCGCCGTCGACGCCAACGATCGTCTCGACTGACAACGGAAAGTCGAAGATTACGGTCGTCATGGAACGCTCGTTGACCGAAGCGGTCGATGGGTATGTCGCCACTGCAATGCCGGGTGGTGCGACATGCACTGCAGTTGTTCCCAGCGTGGCGTGTGACATCGTTGGTTTGACCAACAACACGAGTTACACGGTCACCGTTCGTGCATACAACAACGGCGGTTTCTCGACCCCAACGGCCCCGACGCCCGGCATCACGCCGATCGCCGAACCATCCCGGCCGGCTGTCCCACGGGCAGTTCTCGGCCAGGGTCAAGCAACGATCTCGGTACGACCCAACTCGAATTCAACGATCACGCACTATGTGATCAAGATGGTCGATGACAACGCGACATGCGAGATTCGCCTGCCGGCAACATCGTGCGTGATCTCGGGTCTTGAAACCGGATTCCGTTACGAGTTCACTGCAACTGCATTCAACAAGATCGGACCCTCGCCCGAGTCCCAGACGACGGAAGCAGTGGTGCCCTTGAGTGCGCCGCTGCCGCCGACCGATGCAATCCTCACCACGTCATTCGCCGACATAGTGGTTGAGGTGCTGCCCGATCCGGAGTCGGATCCTGCGTCGAAGTACAACGTCAAAGCGGAACCGGGTGGGTATTCGTGTGAGGCATCTGCGAACACGCGCAAGTGTGTCCTGCGGGGTGCCGCACGCGGTGCGTCCTACACAATTTCGATGACGGCATCGAACTCGGGTGGTCAATCCACCTCGGTGGCCCGGGTGTTCTACCTCACGGCACCCCCGTCGATTCCCGCAGATGTCGAGGTTGCCTCGTCGCCGACGACACTCGTGGTTGGCTTCGACGCGAGTGTGATGAACGCGGACACCAAGGCTGTTCGGGTGACGGCCACCCCTGGTGGGAAATCGTGCGTGATCACGTTGCCTGCAACCACGTGCGGGATCGACATCGACACCTCGCGGTCGTACGTCCTGCAGACCGTAGCGATCAACGAAGTCGGAGAAGAAAGCACGACCCCTGTCCGAACGAACTCAACTGCATTCACCATTGACGTGACCGAGTCAGTGATCGGCGACGCCTCAGGATCCGATGCAACACGAACGACGGATTCGAAACAGGCTTCAGGTTCAACCGCAGTCAATGCGGCTCCGGTTCTCAAAGAAGCAGTCTCTGCAAGCCCGGAGGCTTTGGTTTCCCTTGTTCCGTCCAAGGAGGGAGACAAGAGCCGAAAGCTTGCCTCGCTGTTCGATTCACTTTCGAGAACGGCCTTGAAGAAGCAGAAAGTTTCGAAGTTCTCCGCCGTCGTGGTGAAGAAGTCATCGAAGATTTGCCGGGTTGAGAAGGACGTTCTCGTCGTGTTGTCGAAGGGAACGTGTGCGCTGAAGGTGAACTACACCGAAACGACGAAAAAGGCGAAGGTCAAGAAATCGATGACAGTTCGCCTCGATGTCAGCTGAGGTGCCCATGGGCCGTACTCGTCTTCTGCTTCTCGCCGTTGTGACGGCGCTGTCGATCGTTGCCTGTTCGGCCGACCGCACGCGCAATACGGGAATCGTCGACGGTGCGTCGTGCAAGAAGGCCGGCCAGGTGTCGACCATGGGCGTCTCAAGCCTCGTGTGTGGGCGGGACACAGGGAAACTCGTCTGGTTTGCAGTCGAGCCCGCTGCCAAGTCGTCGACGCGCTGCCGCCCGTTGGGCAAAGTCAAGCGGGGGTCGTCGTCCGTTCGCGTCTGCGGAAAGTCGAACGGCCGCGCGGTGTGGTTCGAGGCCAAGCAGGTGTCGGCGCCAGGAACAACGAGTACATCGGAATCCACGGCGATTCCTCAGAGCACGTCACCCTCGGCCAATTCGCAGACGCCGACGATCACCGGAAACATCGCCGACGCTGCGGGCGCCGCTGATGTCAGTGAAGTTCAAGTCGCAGTTCCTGCGCCGACCTTCGAGGGTGTTGTGTGGGACGTCCCCGCTCGCGTCTGGTCTTCGGATGCATCGGTGTCCATTCCCGCCGTGACGACGCGAAGTGGCCGAACCGCAACGTATTCCGTGGCCGCAACCGGATCGACGGGGTGCGCCCTCGACGTTGAGTCGATGGAACTCACGTTCGACGCCGCCGGCTGGTGTGAGTTGTCCGCAGATGTCGCCCCGAACGAGAAATTTCTCGGCGAGACAATCAACGTTGGGGTGCTTGTTGCCGACGCGTGTCGCGCCGGATACCGCTGTCAGATCGGCGAAGTCGGCCCCGGTGGTGGGCGGGTGATTCATGTTGCTTCCCAACCCCAAGAGTGGGGTACCTACATCGAACTCGCTCCGCCCGGCTGGTCCGAGGGTTTCGAACCCAAGTACGACAGGGAAGTGGTCGGCTCGCAAAACACCGACCCGAAAATTGCATGGTGTCCCGAGAACGCCGGATCCACGTACTTTTGGGACAGCGCAGGAATCGGGCGCGGAAAAGCAAACACCGACGGAATGGTGCGGGCCAAGTGCCGTGCGGCAACGTTCGTCGACGGCGTGTCTTTCAACGGCGTCGACGATTGGGTGATTCCATCTGCCGGAGACCTCGAAATCATCTGCACATTCTTGAAGGCCGGCGCGCAACGTTCGCAGTGCCGGGCCTCGGAAGATCCGGCGGCTGATCAACTCGGATTCCCTTCGACATCGACGCACTATTGGTCGTCGTCGGTGGACTATGCCGCCTCGACCCTCTCCTCCGTGGGGCGACGAGTGACCGCGACCTCCGCGTACATGACGAAGTTCGTATGGCCTCAGCATCTCGCGTTGTGGGTACGACCAGTCAGATATTTCGGGCCACAAACACAGAGCGGTTTTTGGGTTGGGCCCAGAAACGTGGATTTCGGGTCGCCCGCAACCCTCTTTGCATCGGGTGGCACAGGCGATGGCACCGTGACGTTTGCGGTTTTCGATGCGGGTAGTGCGAATTGTTCGATTCGCGACGGAAAACTCGAGTCAACCGACATTGGCACGTGTTCGGTCGTGGCCACCAGGGCCGCAAGTGGCTCGTTCGTCGAAACAACCAGCGAACCGGTCGTGATCACTGTCAAGCGGTCACAGCCACGCATCTACGTGCGCGCGTACCACGGTTATGCGGGGAACTTTCAGGACCCGATCACACTCCAGGTCATCTTGCCGCCACGCATGGACGCCGTTACCTTCACGGTTGTCGACGATCGCGGTACGGGTTGCACGGTCAGCGGATACGAACTGCGCGCACCACGCGTGGGGAAATGTGTCGTGGAGGCCTCGTTCGCAGGTGACGAAAGGTACGAGGCCGGCAAGTCCCAACCATTCGAGGCGACTTTCTTGCAGTCCTGTGAAACGGGTGGCGACTGTTACCCGGGCTCAACCGGGCCCGGCGGCGGAACGATCTTCTTCATGACCGGACCGCGGTCGTGGTTCACCGACTTCCGCACCGGTCAGGGGGCTCGCTACCTCGAAGTTGCACCCGCTGATTGGAGCACGCGAACGAAGGCGCCATGGGGTTGCGAGAAGGTGCAAATCACCGAGTCCGACCTTCGTTATCCGGGCGGTGGCGGGGCAAACACTGATCAGTTCCTCAAGCAGTGTCTCGAATTCAACAACGTGTTCAAGCTCGTGGCTGCATATCGCGGCGGCGACAAGACCGATTGGTACGTGCCGTCCTCGACCGAACTGAACGAACTGTGCAAATACGCCCGCAAGCAGTGGGTGGGCGATTTCAGTCTGAAGTGTTCGGATCAGGGTGAACTTCGCGAAGGGTACGAATCGGGCATCTACTGGTCATCGACGCAGTACGGCACCACGCTGGCCAACGCGCAGCTGTTCGGGCCGTCCGACCTTCTCCCTCGTCTGGCGGCCGGATCGCCCACCACACTCACAAAGACACAGGCCGGCGTTGTGCGCCCGATTCGCAGCTTTTGTGCCGGTTACTGCCCGTATTTCCCGACGACGACCACTTCCAACGGTTAGTTCGTCCGGTCGAAGCCCGAACGGGTCGACGCGAATAGTGTTGGGGTAACGAACGCAGTCGTTCGTGACGGGAATACGAGGGGAACGCGTCGCGATGGAAACGTATCCAAGGCACATCAACCACGAGTTGAGTCCGATGAAGTGTCCGGTCAACCTGGACGACGTCAATCTGTTCGGTGAAGGTGCGGCCGAGCACTGGTACGAAATGTACGAAATTCTTCACCGCGAAGCACCCGTTTTACGCATCCCCGGTGGCGGCCTGACCCCGGGAACCGATGCCTACGTTCTCACCAAACACGCCGACGTGCAGCGCGTGGTCAAGGACACCGAGCGTTACACCAGCCTCACCCAAAAACGCATCACCGATTATGCGAACGAGGGCCTGACGGCCGAAAAGACCTACGAGCTCTACCACAACCTCATGCAGGCATCGATGGTGTCGTTGCGGCCCACCCAAGAGCTGTACATCAAGCACCGCAAGGAACTCACCGACCCGTGGGTCGGCACCGGTGCAATGCGCCACCGCGAGATGATCGCCAAGCTCGCCAACGATCTCATCGACGAATGGATCGAAGATGGCGAGGTCGATTTCGTCAGCCAATTCGCCCGGCCACTCCCACAGCGAGTGTTCGCCACGGTCCTCGGTTTCCCCTTCGAGGACATTCCGAAACTCGAAGCGTGGGGGAATGCCGTCGTCATTCCGTTCGTCCACGGCACGGGCCTGAAACACGAAATCACGCCCGAGCAGGCCAAGGACATGATCGCGCGCCTCCAGGGCTTCCAGGAATACGTGTACGAGCAGGTACGCATCAAACGTGCGAACCCGCAGGACGACATGATTAGCTTCCTCTGCGACGTTCATTACCAGGCGCTCGACCGCAAGCTCACCGACCTTGAAATTGCCGGTGTGGTGTACGCAATGATCATCGGTGCGCTCGAAACCACGCAGTACGCACTCGAAGAGCAGGCCCAGTTGCTGTGCGAACGTCCCGGCATGTTCGAAACGCTGCGCAACGATCGCACCAAGGTCCGTGCCTTCACCGAGGAAGGCATGCGTCTGCGCTCGCCAACCCACGGTCTGTCGACGCGCATGACGTCACAAGACGAGGTGTTTCAGGGCGTTCACGTGCCCGCCGGATCGCTGCTTCACCTGCGTTTCGCCGCGGCCAACGTCGACCCCGAGGAATTCGAGTGCCCCTTCGACCTCGACCTCGACCGCGAAGGCGTCACGCGCCACGTCGCATTCTCCGCCGGGCCGCGCGTGTGCCCCGGTGCGAACCTCTCGCGGGTCGAGCAGCAGGTTGCCTGGGGTGTTCTCCTCGATCGCATTGCCCACATCGAGTACGGCGAGGGCAACAACTGGATGCACCAGCCCGGCATCATGCTCGGCACGCTGA
>CAZKVD010000002.1:0-52684 GCA_964556145.1 uncultured Bifidobacterium sp.
AATGAGGGCGGGCAGGCCCCCGGCCATGGAAGCGGAGGTGGTGTCGTGCCCGGCCGTTGCCGCGATCACGTAGTACGAGACCGTCTGGATGTCGGTCAGCGGTTGGCCCTCGATCAGCGCATTGGCGATGACCGATGTGAGGTCGTCTTGCGGTGATTCGCGGCGTTGACGGGTCAACTCAGTGAAGTAAGCGAAAAAGTCCTGAACCACTGCGACAAGGTCCTCTGGGGACCCACCACGACGCAATTCTTCGTCGGCGTTTCCGAACAACTCCTGTGTGAGTTTCAGCATCCGGGGATAATCGGATTCGGGGAGACCGAGGATGGCCAGAATGACGTTGAGAGGGAGCGGCATGGCGATGTCACGTGCAAAATCGCACGTGTCACCCAGTTCGACCATTCGGTCCACCGATGCCCGGGCGAGACCCGCGAGGCGCGATTCCAGGCGCGCGAGACTCTTCGGCAAGAACCAGTCGGAGGTGACGCCACGCAACGCCCGGTGTTCGGGGTCGTCGACGTGGATCAGGGTCCGCAGCAGATTTCCGTTCTTGGCACTTCGCTCGTCATCGGCCTTGGTGCCGAGCACGGGACGTGGTTCGTTCAGGAAGACGTTGTTGCGCAACTCGACCGACAGCACATCGGCGTGGCGCGTCACCGCATGGAATGGGTTGAAATTCGGATGCTCAACCAGATGGACCGGGTCGTCGCGACGGAGAACGGCGCAGGCCTCCCTGAAGTGAGCCTCATCGGCATAGGCGGACGGAGTGACGAAAACCTGGCCTGCATCCTTGACTGACAACACGTTGCAACCCCCAAGAGGGAAGATTAGTCGAGCTGCGCTCCGACCTTGTGGGGAGCGAGCACGTCGAGACTCTTGCCGTCGGCCTTCAGGCCTTCTTCGATGTACTTGTCGATCATCTTGTGGATGTGCCGAATGCGACCCTCTTGGTAGTTGCCGTAAGTGACGGTCTTCTTGCCGCTCGACTTCAGGCCTTGCTGAACGAAAGGAACGTTCGACATGTCCTGTTCGAAGACGTCTGCAAGACCGGCCATGCCGGGGGCTTCGGTCCAGCGCTGTTCACGACGCAACTTGTGGGTGGGCGCAGGCTCCGGACGCGGCTCGTTGTCGGGAACCGGTGCCATGCGGATGACATCCATGAAGGACGTGTCGGGCGTGCGTCCCGGGCGCCAGCGGTACATCAACGGCTGACCGATTCCCGCCCACGGCGCGAATGCCGGGAACATGTGGTACAGAATCGCGTCGAGGATCTCGGAGTCGGTGTAGTTGTCGAGATTCGCTCGGTACATCGCCGACATGCGCTCGCGGAAAGTCTCGGCAACGTACGCACGGGCATCGATGCCGGCGGGAACCTCGGGACGTGTTTGATCCGAATATCCACGGCTGCGGCTCGAGAACGACACGAACTCTTCGGCGATCGTCTCTTCGCTGAGGGTCTCGGCAATGTGCGGCGACTGGACGCCAAACGGATTGAAGAAGCGCGAGATCTCGGGGTTCTCTTCGTAGATCGAATATTCGCTGTTCTCATCGCCACAGAACGGCTTGATCTGCGGATGGGTCACGAGAACGTGATAACCCTCGCTGAAGGCTTCCATCAGCACCTTCCAGTTGCACTCGACTTCCTTGACTGCGTGGAAAGCCTTGTAACGCTTGGACAGGGGGAAATCCTTGAAGTGCTCGATCATGACAGCCGCATACTCTTCGAACGGACGCGCATTGTGATCGAAGTTCACAAAGACCAAGCCGTCCCACAAGGCGACCTTGGCCTGCGGCAGGCAGGTTGGCTTCGAGCCGTGGACGAACTGCGGAAAGTCCCAGGATCCCGGAACGTTCACCAAGTCGCCCTTGTTGTTCCATTCCCATGCATGGAACGGGCAGACGAAGGTGTCGACACGGCCGCCGTCGTCGGCGAGACGGGTACCGCGATGCAGGCACGCGTTGTGAAGGGCCCGTACTTCGCCATCGTTACCGCGGATGATGATGAGCGATTCATCGGCTACGTCGTACACAACGTGTGAACCGGGCTCCTTGATTTCGTCTTCGAGACAAGCGAACTGCCAGGTCTTCATCCACATGTACTGCTTTTCGAGCGCAGCAAACTCGGGTGACGTGAAGCGCGTCTTCGGAACTTCTTCCGAGCCGACGTACGGGCTTGCGAAATCGGTCAACGCCTTCGGCACCGGCCTGGTGTCGGTCTTCAGGATTTCTTGGACCTTGCGACCCGACGACTGGGATACGCCCGGGTTGTTCTCGACTGCAGTCATTGCCCTCTCCCCATGGATTGTCACCCGGCGTTGTCGACCAGGGTGTGTTCCTCTACGAACAACCGTAAACGACCGCTGACGTGTTGCAGCGAGTCGGATGCCACCATCTTGCCCAAATCGGTGGCGTATGCCGCGTCAAAGGCCTCGCGGGTGTCGAACCACAGCTCCGACACCCCGTCGTAGGGCAGTTCGCCCGCCTCGGCATTGAGATCCGGATGGATCAGGTTGAACGTGAGACGACGAACCCCGGGTAGTTGACGAGCCAGGGGCGCATGTTCTTCCAGCCACCAACGACGAAAGTCCTCGGGGGATTGATCGGCGCCCCGTGACAAAAGAATGATTGCCTTGAACATGGCTCTGCCCTCCTAGCTTTCCTTCACGATTCTGTGGCCCGGGCGGCCCCCGCTTGCATAACTGAGTGCGACAAGGATCTCGTCGGGTCGGGGTGAGTCGTCGATCGACACGGCCACGGCATCCATGTCGTCGAACACCCAAATGTCGTGACGGTTGGTGAGGGGCATCGTGAGTCTGAAGCCCGCACCCGCAACGATCTTGGTCGACGGGATGATCGCTGCGCCACCTCCGATAGCGGCCCGCACCGGAGCGCCGAAAGTGGGGTGGATCAGAGCGGCGGCGTGCTCGAGTTCTCCGTCGAGTCCGACGATGGCGCCCTTGCCGTAGGCAGTGATGTCACTGCCGTCGGCACCCAATACCCGAAGGCAACGGGCGGCGAGCTCGCCGGCCAACCAAGGTGCCGCCAAAACAAGGGGACGAAGGTTTTCGACGTATTTTCCGGCAAAGGGATTGTGAACGACTGCCGCTGCCACGGCACGTCGGGACGGCGTTTCGAGCTTGCGACCGGGAACGTCGAGCGTCTCTTCGCAGGACACGAACCACTTGCGTACTCGAAGGGACACTGCAACATCGGATGAAGACGATTCGGCCATGTTGAAAGGGTACTTTGTTCGGTGTGTCGCGGAAGTGGACGAACTGGGCCGGCAATCAGACGGCGCGTCCGCAAGATTGGGCAATGCCGGATTCCGCCGACCAAGTCGTTGCCCTCGTCACCCGAGCAGCCTCGACGTGTCGGCGGATAAAGGCGGTTGGTTCAGGACACAGCTTCACGGCCACCGCGGTGGCCGACGACATTCTCGTTGATCTGTCGCGCCTGTCGGGTGTGGGGGTTGTCGACGCACATCGCGGCGAAGTCGACGTTGCGGCAGGAACCACCATCTCAGCCCTCAACGAAGCGCTTGCCGTTCAGGGCTGGGCCCTGGCGAACATGGGCGACATCGCCTACCAGACAATTTCAGGAGCGATAGCAACTTCCACTCACGGCACTGGGTCCAGGTTGACCGGTCTGGCCGCCCAGGTGACGGGCCTTTCGATTGTCGATGGTCGGGGGGAATTGCGACATCTGACCGCCACGGATGGCGACGACTTTCGTGCGGCACAGGTGGGAGTCGGTGCGCTCGGCATCGTCACCAATGTGCGACTGAAGGTTGTTCCTGCGTTTGTCTTGCGTGCGGTCGAGGCACCGATGCGGCTCAGTTCGGTTCTTGCAGATCTCGACGAACACGTCGAAACCAACGACCATTTCGAGTTCTACTGGATACCGCACACCGGTTGGACGCTGACGAAGAGAAACAACCGAACCGACGAGCTGCCCGTGCCGATGAACCGTGTGAGGGAATGGTGGCAAAAGTCGTTCCTGGAAAACACGGCCTTTGGTGCGCTGTGTGCGGTCGGCCGTCGTGTGCCCGGATTGATACCGCGACTGGCCACGGTTCTTCCGTCTTCGGGCGAAGTGACCTATTCAAACGCGAGCCATCGCGTGTTCGCCACCGAACGTCGAGTGCGGTTCGTGGAGATGGAGTATGCGATCCCGCGCGAAGCCTGTGCGGACGCGTTGCGAAGCGTCACGAAGATGGTCGAAGCAAAGGGATTTCGGGTGAGCTTTCCCGTCGAAGTGCGTTTCACCGCACCTGACGACGTGATGCTTTCGACCTCGACAGGCCGGGCATCGGCGTACATTGCGGTGCACATGTATCGGGGCACCGATTTCAACGCCTACTTCCGGGAAGTGGCTGCAATCATGTCCGACCACCAGGGCCGTCCGCATTGGGGAAAAATGCACTTCCTTGCCGCAGGCGATCTTGCAGCGTTGTATCCCGAATGGGACACCTTTCTCGGAGTCCGCCGGCGTTTCGATCCCGATGAGATCTTTGCCAACGACTACGTTCGGCGGATTTTCGGCCTCGCGGACTAAAGTCGCGACATGTCGAACGTCAGCATCCCATCAGATGTCAGTCAGGTTTCCGCCGAATGGCTCGAGTCAGCCATCAAGGCCGGCGGCAAGGTTTCGGTCGGATCCATTTCCGGTATCGAGTTGACCCAGATCGGCGAGGGTGTCGGCGTGATGGGCGAGATCTACCGAGCGAAGATCGCTTACGCGTCCGGAACGGGACCTTCATCGGTGGTGGTGAAGTTGCCCTCGCGTGCCGATGCAAACCGCGAGCAGGGTATTGCACTCGGCATGTACGAAGCCGAGGTCAACTTCTACACAAAGTGCGCCGACCGGACCGTCGCATTCGTGCCGACCGCGTTCTTTGCGGACATCGAAGCCGGAACTGCGAACTTCGTCATCGTGATGGAGGACATGGGCGGGCTTTCGATGGTGTCGCAGATCGAAGGAATGTCGGATGCGCAGACGATTGCAGCAATCGAATCGCTTGCGGCCGTGCACGCGAGCTGGTGGGGCAAGGCGGAAGATCCGGCAATTGCGTGGGCGCCGAGCGTCGTGCATGAGCGCATCCAAGCATTTGCGCAGATGTGGCCTGCCCTGTGGGAGATGTTCAAACCAAATTTCGGTGATCAGCTCTCGGCCGAGGGCCTCGAGCTCGGTGCGTGGATCGCCACCAACTACTGGCGTGCCGTCGAGGAGTTTGCAAAGGGCCCCTGGACGATGCTCCACCTCGATTACCGGGTCGACAACCTGATGTTCGACAAGGATCGCGTGGCCGTCATCGACTGGCAGAGCCTCGGGCGCGGACCTGCCGCCTACGACCTGGCTTATCTGCTTGGTGGAAGCGTGACGGTCGAGGCGCGTCGAGCAAATGAAGAACGTTGGGTCGGGGTTTACCTCGAGGCTCTCCGCAAGGGCGGCGTGGATTATTCCTACGAGTCGTTCCAGCGCGACTACCGCCTGGGCCACCTCATCGGAGGAACATCGACTGCGGTGTTGACCGGCGCAACCTTCGATCTCGGCAACGAGCGCGGAAAGAAGTTGATCGCTTCGATGGCCGAGCGACATTTTGCCGCTGCGGTCGACGCCCGCGGGCGCGACTTGTTCGACTGAGTTGTTCCGCCCTAGAGACAGATGTCCTGGGGCCGTACAGGTGTGCGTGACAGATCGCGTCCCGTTGCGTTGCGGATGGCGGCAACGATGGCCGGTGTCACGGATATGCAGGGTGGCTCACCCACGCCCTTCGCACCCAGTGGTGCCAAGGGTTCGTATTCCTCGATCGGAATCGCAACCACGTCGGGGGCGTCGAGCGCCGTCGGAAGCAGATAGTCGGTGAAGCTTGGATTGCGAACGATTCCGTTGTCGACGATGATTTCTTCCATCACCGCAAGACCAAGACCTTGCGCAATTCCGCCTTCGATCTGTCCCAGCAGTGCGAGGGGATTGAGAACCTGACCAACGTCCTGAGCCGTGGCGATCTGCACGACCTTCACCAAGCCAAGCTCGGTATCGACATCGACGACTGCTCGGTGGGCGACGAACGCAAATGCCACGTGACAATTTCCCTGGCCGTTCTCGTCGAGCTCTTCGGTCGGCCTGTGCTGATGAAGGAAAGTCTGTTCGATGCGCAAACCAGCGCTGGCCTCGGCGACGGGTACACGCAGCGGCCCCATCGTGTCGACAACATCGGTGCCCTCGATGACGAGCTGCAACGGATCGAGGTTGTGCAGGTGCGCGACATGTTCGAACAAGCGTTCCCTGACAAGCCGGCATGCCCCGTCGACGGCTCCGCCGCTCATCCAGGTTTGGCGTGATGCCGAAGTGGACCCTGCGGACCCAATTTGGGTGTCGATCGTGTCGAGAACGACGGTGTCGACGCCCAGAACGGTTCGTGCGATCTGTTGGGCCAGGACGACGAATCCCTGGCCGACTTCGGCCGTCGCGAACTTCACGGTGGCCACGCCATCTGCCAACGTGCAGCGCGCTTCTGCCGAATCGTCGAAGCCCTCGGAGTACATGAGGTTCTTGATCGACACGCCCCATCCGATTCCTCGCCGAATGTGCTGCGGGTCGGACGTACGACCCGAGCCACCCGGCAGCGTCAGCGAACCCGTCACTGCGTCGGAGTCCGGAGGCAACGGAATGCTCGCCGTCTCTTGAATGCAGCGGGCAACGGGCGCAACGGAATCGACCACTTGTCCGGTGAAGAGTTTGTCGCCGGTCTTCATCGCATTGATGAGGCGCACCTCGACGGGCGACATGCCAAGTGCAGCGGCGAGCTTGTCCATCTGGCCTTCGTGAGCGAAGCAGGCCTGTACGACACCGAAGCCGCGCATGGCGCCGCAGGGCGGGTTGTTCGTACGTGTCGCCCACGCCTCGAGCACCGCATTGTCACATGCATAGGGACCCTGGAGATGGGTGATGCCGTTGATCACGACTGCCGACGATGTTGATGCATACGCGCCACCGTCGAGCTTCATCCAGCCTTCGATCTTGACGAGCTTTCCCGACTTGTCGGCGTGGTGTCGGAGGTGGATACGCCCCGGATGACGATGAACATGCCCGAAGAAACTTTCTTCGCGGCTGTAGTGAACCTTGACGGGACGTCCTGTGCGCAGCGCCAAGAGGCATGTGTGGACTTGTAATGAGATGTCCTCGCGCGCACCGAATGCTCCACCGACACCGCCCAAAACCAAACGAACCTTTTCCGGGGCGAGGCCGAGACAGTCGGCGATCTGCTTGCGGTCTTCGTGCAGCCACTGTGTCGCAACAACAAGTTCGACACCCGCGGCGCCCGGGTCGGGATAGGCGAGTGCTGCTTCGAGGCCGAGAAATGCCTGGTCTTGCATCCCGATTTCGTAAGTCCCCTCGACGACGACGTCTCCGATCACCGTTTGGTCGCCAGCGACGATGCGCTGGTGACGAAACACGTTGCCATCGGGATGAATTGGCGGTGTCGACGGGTCGATTGCGGTGTCCATGTCGGAGAGCACCGGCAATGGCTGGTAGACGACCTTGATCGCAGCGAGCGCGCGACGACACGTTTCGGGGTGGTCCGCTGCCACTGCCGCGATTGGCTCACCCATGTAGCGCACAACATCACGCGCGAACACCGGCTGATCGGAGGCAATGAGGCCGTACGTCGCTTTGCCCGGAACGTCATCGGCGAAGATAATTGCTTCAACGCCGGGGATCTTCCACGCCTCGGATGCATCGATGGAGACGATCTTTGCGTGAGCGTGAGGAGAACGCAGTGTCGCCCCCCACAGCATGTTCTCGGCCTGGTAGTCGGACGAGAAAGCAAAATTTCCCTGCGTCTTTGCAACTCCGTCGGGACGACGAGCCGAAGTTCCGAGAATGTCGCGTGACGGGGTGGTTGTGGCTGTCTTCACGACTTGGCTCCCTTGCGGACGGCGACAACTGTTTCGACAGCCGCAAAGATCCGGCCGTAGCCCGTGCAGCGGCAGATGTTGCCCGACAAGGCTTCCTTCACCTCGACGCTCGTCGGTTCGGGGTTGGTGTCGAGCAGATGATGGACGGCAACAACGAGGCCCGGGGTGCAGAAGCCACATTGCACTGCACCCTGTTCGACGAACGCTTCTTGCACATCGGAAGGTGAGCCCGCAGGCGCAAGACCCTCGATCGTCGTGATGTTGCTGTCTGCAACGCTGGCGGCAAGCACGAGACACGAGCAGACTGCATCACCGTCGAGGAGAACTGTGCAACTGCCGCATTCGCCTTGTTCGCAGGCACCCTTGCTGCCCATGAAGCCGAGACGTTCGCGAAGGACGTACAGAAGGCTCTCGCCAATCCACGAATCACGGACCTGATGCGGCGAACCGTTCACAGTCAGCGAATAGAAGTTGGTTGTATCGGTCATCGTGTGCTCCGGAGGTAGAGGCGACGAGCAAGCACACCGACGGCATGTCGGCGGTACGCGGCGGTCGAACGGTGGTCGTCGATCGGGCGCGCTTCGGCGGCAACCCGGTCGGCAAATTCTGATGCGACAGCGTCGTCGGCCGGAAGGGTGTTGGAAGCGTCGACCCGGGAGCAGAGCCAAGATTCGGCCTCGCGGGCACGGATGATGGTGGGGCCGACCGCCCCGAGGGCGACCTTCACCGAGGCCCGCTCGATGTCGTGGGCGAAACAGACGCTGGCAACCGAGATCACCATCGCGTTGCGAACACCGACTTTTGCATAATCCTGGAATCCCCGTGCGCGCGTGATCGTGACTGACTCGATGATTTCGTCGGGCCTGCGTGAGTTGCGCTTCACGCCAATCATGAACTCAGCGAAGGGCACCGACCGCACACCGGAGGTCGAACGCAGGTTGATGGTTGCGTCGAGCGCCGCCAGAACAGGTAAGCCGTCCCCCGCGGGTGAGCACGTCCCCAAGTTTCCTCCGAGCGTTCCGGCGGCCCGTATCTGGGGTGAGCCAACGGTACGCGCGGCTGCCGCCAATGCGGGCAATGCCTCGGCGAGGGGACCGGTCTCCATCGCGGCGTAGGGAACGCCCGCACCGATGGTGACGGACTGTTCCATCACTTCGAATGAACGCAACGATTCAACCCGCCGCAGGCCGATGATCTTGTTCGGCTTGAGGCGGTTGAAATTGACTTCGACCATCGTGTCGGTGCCACCCGACAACAACCGTGCATCGTGGTGTTCGGCGAGAAGGGAAACCGCCTCGTCGATCGACGTTGGCATGAAGACACTCATTCCGGAATCCACCCACTGAAGGCATCGATCATGGCCTTGACGTCGCCAAGCGGATAGAGGATCGGACACGTGGCGCCGTTCCTCATGTAGTGCGACACTTGACGCCGTGCATCCTCGGGGGTGCCGCTCGCCGTCAACATCTGCACAATTTCGTCGGGCACGAGTTTTGAAGCAGCTACTACCTGCTCGTGCGTGGCCGGCCAAGTGAGAATCTCACCGACCTTGTCGAGAAGGCTCTGCGGAACACCCGAGGCCTTCATGATGTGTGGTTGTTGGCCGAGGTACTGCGTGACCATCAGGCGGGCCATGTCGAGGGCGGTCTTTCGGTCTTCGTGCACGCTGCACACCACCAACTGAGGACGGTCGATGTCGCTCAGGGATCGTCCGGCTTTGGCCGCACCTCGCTCGAGGGCCTCGACGGCCTGTTTGTTGTAGTCGGGTGAGACGAGGTAGTTGAGAACCGCCCCGTCGGCGATTTCACCCGTCAGTTCCATCATTTGCATTCCCGTGGCACCGATGTAAATCGGCACGTCCTTCGCGCGACGCTCTTGGTACACGTAATCCAACTCGACTCCGTCGAGTTGCACGAATTCGCCGTTGAAAGTGACGGTCTCGTTTGCCAACAGGCCACGAACGGCGGTCACGATTTCGCGCATGGCCCGGAGGGGCTTTTCGCGTTTGATTCCGACTTTCGCCGCGAGTGGATCCCACCAGGCCCCGATACCGAGAATCACGCGTCCGGGTGCAAGGTCGTCGAGCGTCGAGAATGTCGCCGCAAGACGTGCCGGGTTGCGGCTCCAACAATCGACGACGCCACTACCGACTTTGATGCGCTCCGTGACAGAGGCAAAAGCTGCCATTGGCACGGTTGCCTCGCGAACGAGCCGACTCTCGGCCTGCCAAACGGCATCGAAGCCCTTTTGTTCGGCGTACTGCACGAATTCCATACCCTCTCGGATGCGGTGCGCGTCCTGCAGGTACAGAGCGACGGGTACTGGCTTTTTGGTGCTCATGCTGCGAGCCTTTCATGCAGTCTGCGTGATTGTTCGGATGCCTTGCGGCGGATCTCAACGAGATCGAAAGTGATCGGCTTGCCGTCTTCGATGATGCGACGGTCGCCGATCGAGACGTTGATTGGCCGCGTCCCCGTGGTGAACGCGAGATGCCAGGGGCTGTCCATGTGGTCGTAGTTCCATTCGACGACGTCATTGGCCGATTCCGGGGCAAGAGCGAGTCCATTGGACACCCAACTCCAGGCCGTATCGGGACTGAAACCAAGATCGTGATTGCGTCCTGCAACGTATGCAAGACGGAACTCATCGGGCATGTCTGCCCCGATTCCGTCGGTACCCAGTACGACACGGTTGGCGAAGCGCGATGGGCGGGCGTATCCAACCATGTTGTTCATGTTCGATCGCGGGTTGTGGACGATCGTCCCCGGCAGCTCGGTGTCCAGGCCAACACAGTGGACGAGAAGCCAGTTGTCGCGGGCATGCGGCGCAAGTCGTCGGGCGGCGTCGCGGTCATCGGGGCCTTCGGCAACGTGCACGTGAACGCCGACGTCGAGACGTACGGCCAAGTCGGCCGCAGCGGCGAGTGTTTCATCGGAACAAGTGAACGCTGCATGGACACCGACCATCGCCTTGCGGCCCGAACGTATGAAACGTTCGCATTCCTCGAGACCACGCCGAGCAGCGTCGGACATCCCATCATCGGGGTTGACGTCGACCAGCCGGCCGTCGTGCGACCAACGATCGGTGACACCGTAAGACGGAACAACCCTGACACCGACGAGGGCGCACCCTTCGGTGATCGCATCGAGCGAGCCTTCGATGGCATTCGGCGATTCGTGGTGATCAATGATCGTCGTGGTACCCGACATCGCTGCCTCGGCAGCGCCGAGCGCAGCCGACCAATAGATCATCTCGGTGTCGAGCGCTGCGTCGAGGCGCCACCAGATCTGTTGGAGCACGGAAAGGAAATCGTGCGGGGCAGCGGGCGGAGCGGGCATGCCGCGCGCCAACGCGCTGTAGAGGTGATGGTGGGCGCAGACGAGGCCCGGCGTCGTTGCGGTCATTCGCCGTTGTCCCCGTCGGCGCTCGCGGCTCGCATCGGCAGGCGGTTCCGCCACTGACCGTCGAATTCGTGCAGAGCGGCGGCCACGGCGCCGGCAGTCGGAACAAGGCCGATTTCACCGACACCCTTGATTCCGTAAGGGGAGTTCGGCTGCGGCGACTCGACGAGCACGACGTCGATTGTCGGAACGTCCTTCGGGCGAATGATCCCGAGGGAACGCAATGTCATGTTGGTGGGGAAGCCGGTTGAGGGGTCGGAGGGAAAGTCCTCCGTGAGGGCGTAGCCAAGACCCATGTGGACACTGCCCTCGATTTGTCCCTCGCAGAGGGTGGGGTTCACTGCTCGACCGACGTCGTGTGCGGCGAGAACCCGCTCGATGCGACCCGTGGACTTGTCGGCAATCACGAGTTGTGCCGCGTAGCCGAATGTCGAGTGGATGATCGGGTGTTCGACTCCGGGCTCTCCGAGCTTTGTCGTCCAGTCGACGCGGTATTCGCCCACGTGATCGACATCTACCGAACAATCGGCGGAACGAGCGGCCTCGCATGCTGCCTTGACTGCACCGGCACCCATGAGGGTTCCGCGTGATCCCGTGGTTTGGCCCAAACCGAGCTCACGAGTCGTATCGACGATCACCTTCACGCGCGACGGGTCGACGCCCAGTTCTTCGACTGCGACCTGCAGAGCAACCGTGTTGATGCCTTGGCCCATTTCGGTCCACCCGTGACGAACCTCGATGCTGCCGTCGGAGTTGAAGCGAACGACGGCTCGGGTGATTTCCTTGAAGCCGTTTCCGAGGCCCGAGTTCTTCAGTCCTAGACCGACTCCAACTGCCTTGCCCGCGGCGCGTGCTGCGTCATACGCGTCCTTGACCGCATCGAGGCATTGTTCGGCGCCGAGGCAGCCGTCGTCCATGATCTGGCCGGGACCCCACACCTTTCCCGGTCGGATCACGTTGCGCTTGCGGATTTCCCAACCTGAGATGCCCACCTTTTCGGCTAGGCGATCGAGGACTCCTTCCATTGCAAATTGAGCCTGGTTTGCTCCAAAACCGCGGAACGCTCCGCAGACGGGATTGTTTGTTCTGACTGCGATGGCTTCCACGTCGATGTTCGGCACCTCGTAAGGGCCACTGGCGTGGCCGGCCATCCGTTCGAGGACCTTCATGCCCACGCTTGCGTATGCCCCGCTGTCTCCGATCGCCCGAACGCGCAATGCAACAAGACGACCTTGATCGTCGCATCCGGCTTCGTAGGACATGGAAATCGGATGGCGCTTGGCGTGCATCAGCAGGCTTTCCTCGCGCGAAAGCGTGCACTTCACGGGACGATCGAGCAACCACGCCGACAGTGCAGCGTGTGCTTGGTTGCTCATGTCTTCTTTGCCGCCGAAGGCACCACCGTTGGTGACCAATTCGACGGTGACGGAACCATTGTCGATCCCGAGGACGCGGGCGATGTCGTTTCGATCGTCCCAAATACCCTGGCCACCCGAGTAGACGTGGAGGTGACGATTGCCGTTGCGTTTCGACGGTACGGCCAGCGTCGATTCAGGTTCGAGAAAAGCGTGTTCGATGCGTTGAGTGTTGAACGTTTCGGCGACAACATGTGAAGCCGATGCGAGACCGGAGTCAACCGCACCGCGCTGGTACACACTCGTGGAAAGAACGTTGCTGTCGGTTCCCCACACGGCAATGTCGCTGCTCGCGATCGCGGATACGGGATCGGTGATGACGGGCAGCTCCTCGTAGGTGACGTCAATCAGGGCAGCGGCTTCACGGGCTGCGATTCGATCTTCGGCCACGACGATCGCAAGCACATCACCGGCGTACGACGTTCGCCCACCAACGGGGATCATCACCGGCCAATCCTTGTAGATGATGCCGACACGCAGGTCGCCCGGAATGTCGGCCGCAGTGTGAACCGCGATCACGCCGGGGTGGGCGAGGGCGCGCGTCGTATCGATGGAAACAATGTCGGCGCGGGCGTGTTTCGTGAGATGCAGAGCGGCGTGAAGCATTCCGGGGATGCGGATGTCGTCGACGTAACCCCGATCACCGAGGGCAAGTTCGTGTGCTTCGTACTTCACACCGCGGGTGCCGATTCCTCCGGGCGCAATCGCGGCTGGCATCCGGTTCTTGGCCACGGCATCGATCGCATCGAGAATCTTCACGTAGCCCGTACAGCGACACAGGTGTGCACCGAGATGGCGCGCCATGTCCGCACGTTCGAGCTTGTCTCCCTTTTTGTCGATCTGCGCCTTTGCGCGCACGACGATGCCCGGGATGCAGTATCCACACTGAAGACCACCGCAGGCGGCGAAGGCATCCGCAAATTTCGCTCGTTCTTCGTCGGCGACACCTTCGAGTGTCGTGATCTGGGCTCCCTGGACTTTGCTCATCGGTTGTTGGCAGCTGACGACGGCCTTGCCATCGATGAGTACGGTGCAACAACCGCATTGTCCGGTTGGCGAACAACCATCCTTGGGCGAGGTGATGTTCAGCTCATCACGAAGTGCGCTCAGCAGGTGCGGATGCCGGGAGCTCACCGAAACCGGGCGCCCGTTGACGACGAACGAAACTGGGGGTGCTGGCTCCATTCATGGAACTTTACAATTTGTCAAAGCCCTTCGACAGGGTCTTTGAACCGCCGCTGATGCCGACGGTGGGTCAATCCTCGAGCACGACGCCCCGCTGGGCGGTGATGGGGCCATAGACCTCGGGCCTTCGGTAGCGATCGAAGTCGAAGAGGGTGTTCTTGTACCTCTGGCACCAGTCGAGATCACAGTGGGCAACCAACAGCTCGTCGTCCGTGGTGTAGGCCTGGGCCACGATCTGGCCGGAAGGGGCGATGATGGCCGACTGGCCGAGCGAGTCGACCCCTTCTTCGACTCCGCCCTTGGCCACCCCGACCACCCAAGTTCCGTTTTGGTAAGCCCCGGCCTGCATCACCAGCGAGTTGTGGAAGCCCTGAAGGATGTCTTGGCTGGGGTCGGGAACGTAGTGAATCGGCGTGTTGTACCCGCACAGGATCAACTCGACGCCCTTCAGGCCCATGACGCGATAAGACTCGGGCCAGCGGCGGTCGTTGCAGATCATCATGCCGACCCTCCCGCCGAACGCCCGCCACACACCAAATCCCTCGGGACCGGGTTCGAAGTAGTACCGCTCGGCATGCTGGAAGGGACGATCGGGCTCGTGATGTTCATGACCGGGAATGTGGACCTTGTGGTAGCGCCCGACGATCGTGCCATCACGTTCCACCAGAATCTGCGTATTGAACCGACGACCGTCTTCGGTCAGCTCTGCGTACCCGAGCGAGAACCCCACCCTCAGTTTCCGGGCTGCATCGAACAGGGGCTGCGTTTCGCGCGAGGGCATTTCGCGCTCGTACCAATGATCGGCTTGCGAGATGTCGTCGACGAACCAGCGTGGGAAGAACGTGGTGAGTGCGAGTTCGGGAAAAACCACGAGATCACATCCGCTGCGTGCCCCGGTTTCGAGCAGTGCAATGAGACGATCGACTGCTTCTGATCGCGTGTGATTCCGCTGAATGGGACCCATCTGGGCCGCACCGACGGTGACGATTCGTGACATCTCAGAACTCCGTTTCAGCGAGGTCGAGCATCACCCGCAAGAGAACGTTGGCTCCATCGACGAGATGCTTCGGATCGGTGTGTTCGCGTGGATTGTGGCTGATGCCCTCGACGCTGGGCACGAAGATCATTGCGGTGGGGCAAACCCGCGCGAACATCTGAGCGTCGTGACCTGCGCCCGACGGCATGCGTCGTACACGACCGTCGAACTCCGCGCACTTGCGTTCGATGAGGCCGACCACTCGTTCATCGAAAACCACGGGCTCGAAACGTGCGAGAGTCCGCTTCGAGATCGAAACGCCCTCGTCCTGTTCGATTTGAAAACAGAATGTATCGATGAGGTTCTCTGCATCGCGAAGCGTGTCTTCATCCGTGTTTCGAACATCGAGAGTGATGGTCGCCCGCGCAGGAATCACGTTGACAAGGTTCGGATGGAGATCGATCTTTCCGACGGTACAAACCTGATCCCCACCGAATCGTTCGGCGATCTCACGAAGATAAACGGTCATCATCGCCGCCACGTAGGCAGGATCGCGACGAAGGTGCATGGGCGTCGTGCCGGCATGGTTGCTTTGTCCAGTAATCGTGAGCTCTTGCCACGAGATGCCCTGCACCCCGGTGACGGCCCCGAACACGAACCCCTCCGCCTCGAGGACGGGACCCTGCTCGATGTGCAGCTCGACAAAAGCATGTGGCGTGGCTCCGGGACAAGGCGTCGAACCCGAATATCCGATCTGTGCCAATTCGTCACCGAGGCGTTTACCGTCGATCGACTGAACATCGAGGGCGACCTCGAGGGGCATCCCACCCACGTACACCAGGCTGCCCAACATGTCGGGGGCAAAACGGGCGCCTTCTTCATTGGTGAAAAATGCAGTGCTGAGCGGTCGGGAGGGCACGATGCCGGTTTCCATGCACGTTTCAATCGCCTCAAGACCGGCCAGAACGCCGTAGTTCCCGTCGTATTTTCCGCCTGTGCGGACGGTATCGATGTGTGATCCGGTCATCACCGGTGCGCCGGAACCGACTTTCCACGTGCCGACAACGTTGCCGATGGCGTCGATCGAAACTTCGAGATTGAGTTCGCGCATCCACGACACAACAAGATCACGACCTACCCGATCAGCGTCGGTGAGCGCCAGTCGACAGGAACCGCCGTCGCCGGTTGAGCCGATTTCGGCGAGTGCATCGATGCGCCTCAGCAAGCGCTCGGAGTTGATGGTGGGGGAGGTGGTTGTCGTCATCGTTTTGCTTCCGCCATCAAGAATAGGGAGTCAGAGTAGGTTGATTCGTCATGCCGGTTGATCGTTCTCGCCTCGCCACTTTGCATGCCGATGAAGTTCTTCGATTCGAGCAAACGCACCCACGGTCCCGGGAGCTGGCCGAGGAAGCAAGCAGGAACCTGTTGTCGGGCGTGCCAATGCCCTGGATGGCACGTTGGGCCGGTTCTTTCCCCTTGACCGTTGCAACGGCAGAAGGGTCGCGTTTCGTCGACGTTGACGGGATCGAGTACGACGACTTTTGTCTTGGCGACACCGGAGCAATGACGGGCCACGCTCTTGCCAGCGTCGCGGAAGCCATCCATTCCCAGGCGAAGCGCGGAATCACAACGATGTTGCCCTCGCAGGATGCGTCGTGGGTGGCGGGGGAGTTGGCCCGGCGCTTCGGTCTCCCCAAGTGGCAAATGGCCATGTCTGCCACCGATGCGAACAGGTTTGTCCTCCGCCTCGCGCGGATGTTGACCGGTCGACCGAAGATTGCGGTGATGGACTGGTGCTACCACGGAACGGTCGACGAAACGCTGGCCGTACTCGATGCAAACGGCAGCGTGGTCAGCCGTCCCGGCGCAATCGGACCGCAGGTTGATCCCGCCTTGACGACGAGGGTGGTGCCCTTCAACGACGTCGAAGCCCTGCGTGCCGCGCTGAGCCATGGTGATGTTGCCTGCTTGTTGATGGAGCCGGCATTGACGAACATCGGCATCGTGTTGCCCGACCCCGGTTATCTCGATGCTGTCCGCACCGTCACACGTGAGACGGGGACACTTCTGGTCATCGACGAGACCCACACGATCTGTGCGGGTCCGGGAGGCTGTACGCGGGAGTGGAATCTCGACCCCGATTTCTTCGTGATTGGCAAGCCAATCGGAGGAGGGGTACCGGTTGCGGCCTACGGCATGTCGGCAGAGGTTGCAGCCATGCTTGAGGAACGTATTGCCGGCGACGACGTCGACGTATCGGGGATCGGAGGCACTTTGACCGGCAATGCGCTCGCGCTCGCCGCAGTTCGAGCCACGTTGTCCTCGTCGCTTCGGTCCGAAGACTTCGCGGCTTCGATACCCCTCGCGACAGCATGGACCAACGGGGTTCGCACGGTCTATGAAGATGCCGGACTCGACTGGCACGTTCAGCAGCTGGGATGCCGCGCCGAGTACTGGTTCTGCAGTCCGCCGCGGAACGGTTCGCAAGCAGCTGCGGCAATCGACCACGAACTCGACGCTTACATGCACCTGTTTGCGCTGAATCGGGGAATTCTGATGACCCCGTTCCACAACATGGCGCTGTTTTCGCCGTCCCACACCACGTCCCAGGTCGAGCACCACACTGCGGTGTTTTCCGAGGCCGTCGCAGCGCTGACAGCCGGATGATTGCATCGCTCGGATCCATGGACCTTGCAGCCGTTGCGCTGATCATTCTCGTTGCTGCGTGTGCGCAGATGGTTTCCGGGTTCGGTTTCGCCCTCATGGCGGTTCCCTTGATGGGACTGGCAATCGACCTGAAGACCGCGGTCGTGATTTCGACCATCTGTGGGACGGCGTCGAACACTTTCCAGGCGGTGACGGGGTCCCATCATCGCGAAGGGCAGTTGGTGAAGGTCCTCGTCGTTTCATCCTTCATCGGGATGCCCTTCGGTGTGATTCTCCTCGACCGCGTGAACGCCGAGGTGCTTCAAGTGGTGATCGGCTGCGTCGTCCTGGTGGCACTGATGGCTGTCGTCATGCGTCCGGTGGGCAGAGCCGTCGGCGGTACGGGCCTCGAAATCGGCGCGGGTTTTCTCTCGGGCGTGCTCGCAACGTCGACATCCACGAACGGTCCGCCCCTCGTTTTGTTGTTGAGGTCACGAGGCCTCTCGCCCGATCGATTCCGGGCAACGATCAATTCGGTCTTCAGCATCGTTGCCGTGACGACGGTCTTGGTGTTTGCGGCGTCGGGCCGATTCACCGTCGATGTCGCGACCGGATCGTTGGTTGGCTTGCCCGGACTGGTGATCGGCATGATGCTGGGCTCGCGACTCCGCGGCCTGCTGTCGGTCGACGTCTTCTGGAGGATCGTGCTCGGCCTGTTGGTGGTGACTGCGTCGAGCTCGATCGTGTCGGGCCTCGTCTGACGATTGGGTCAGTGACCGCCGCCGAACCATTCCATCCAGGCGCTCTTGTCGCGCGTTCGGTACACGTAGTTCGACGTGCGCACCGTTGACATTGATGCACTCGGCGGTGCGGAGTATTGGTGACCGGGGTACACCACGGTCTCGTCCGGGAGGCGCGCCAGTGTCTGGAGGCTCTCGTACATCTGCTCGGGATTGGATCCCGGCAGATCGGTTCGACCGCAACCGTCGAGGAACAACGTGTCGCCCGAAACCAGACAACCGCAGGCAAGAAAACACTGACTACCCGGGGTGTGTCCCGGAGTATGGACGAACGTGATGTCGAATCCTCCGACGGCCAACGTGTCACCCGCTCCGTGGGCGACCAGATGGCTCTTGTCGACCTCGGTTGTGCGAATGACCCAGGGAACCTCTTCCTCGTTGACATGGATCGGCACGTCCAAGGTTTCGAGCAAGTGTGCAATTCCGTCGATGCGGTGGCCCATCATTGATCCGCCGATGTGATCGGGGTGATAGTGCGTGGCCAGGACGCCCGTCAGCTTCATGCCATCGGCTGCGATGATTCCGAGAATCTCGTCGACCGCATACGCAGGGTCGACGACCACGCACTCGCCGGTGCGACGATCGCCCATCAGATAGACGTAGTTGACCATTTGGGCGGCGAGACCGTTGCGGACCGCGAAGTCTCGTCCCGAGAGAAGTTGACGGAAGTAAAACGCATCGTCTGCGGGCATGCCATCAGGATATGGCCTACCCTGAGAGCCGCAATGAACATCCTGCCGAACACGAAACTTCTCGTCGGGGACGAACTCGTCGACCTTTCACCCGACATGGCGTCGGCACTCGATTCGGGAGGCCGCTTGATTCCTCTGCGTCGTTCGGGGGACGTTTTGGTTGTCGCTCGCGATGTTCGGGACACCGTCGACCAGGCCGTTGCCGGAGCGCGCGAGGCCTTTGCTTCGCTGCAGCAGGTATCACAAGACCGGGTCGACCGATTTTTCGTCCTCTTTGCAGAAGCAATCGAGAATGACGCACGATTCGGCCCGGTGCTCGAGGCAAACGCACGTGATGTGGAGTCCGCCCGCGCTCGTGGTCGGGCAACTGGTCGCCTGACCATCTCGACCAAGATGCGCGACGAGATGGCCACGGGCCTCCGTATGTGGGCCGGGCTCGAGTTGGATCGACTCAACCGTGTCGGTGGTGTGACACACAGTGGTTGGACCGTCGAGTCTTGGCGCGCTCCGCTCGGTGTGGTTGCATTCGTCTTCGAGGGTCGACCGAACGTCTTCGCCGATGCAACGGGTGTCCTGAAGAGCGGCAACACCGTGGTGTTCCGGATCGGAAGTGACGCTCTCGGCACCGCACGCGCGATTCGGGACCATCTCCTTATTCCGGCACTCGAAGAAGCAGGACTTCCGGCTGGTGCGGTCAGCTTGGTCGACTCATCCGAGCATGCAGCCGGATGGGCGTTGTTCGACGATGCCCGTGTTGCCCTCGCGGTGGCGCGGGGCAGCGGACCTGCGGTCAATCAACTCGGCGAGGTTGCACGGCAGGCAGGAATACCCGTGTCGCTCCACGGCACGGGTGGTGCCTGGCTGATTGTTGGTTCGTCGTTCGATTCCGAACGTCTTGCCGCCGTCACCTTCCATTCGCTCGATCGCAAGGTCTGCAACACGCTCAACACAATCGTGGTCCTCGAACGCAACCTCGAGGAAGGCCTCGCAACGGTCGGGCCGGCGCTTGAAAAGCGCGCTTCGACTCACGGTGGGCGATTGGTGGTGCATACAGATCGCGAGGACATCGCCCGATGTCTCTCCGGACGTGTCGGAGTCGAGGTTCGCGTCGGCTCGGTCGACGCCGGAGTCGAGTGGGAATGGGATGAACACCCCGAAGTCACGATTGTGACGGCACCGTCGATCGAAGCCGCCGTGGCGTGGTTCAACGTCTCCAGCCCCCGCTTTGTGCTGTCGATCATCACCGAAGAGCCCCACGAGGAAGAGCTGGCTTGGGAAGCCTCGGAGGCACCCTTCTTCGGTGATGGTTTCACCAGATGGGTCGATGGTCAATTTGCGTTGGAAAGGCCCGAACTCGGCCTTGCAAATTGGCAAACGGGTCGGTTGCTCGGTCGCGGCGGTGTTCTATCGGGTGATTCGGTTCACACCGTTCGGTTGCGCGTCCGCCAGATCGATCACGACCTGCACCGATGACGCTACGCGCGTGACTTCATTCGACGATGTCGTCGACGGGAAGGTCCATGTGCAGCAGCGCGGCGAGGCCGGCGGGGAAATCACCACGCCATGGGAGACGAGTGGCCTGTGCCATGCTTCGCCGACTTCCCGTCAGACGAAGCAGTTCCCAGATTGGCGGCGCTTCCAGACCGGCGTCATCGAGGTTGAGCTCGAGCCGCAGTTCACCGTCTCCGCAGACCCACTCCCGTCCGCCGGCGCGGAACTTCACCCCACCGAAGCCACGGCGATTCAGGTCGTTGGTCATCAACCAAACGGCTACTTCCATGGCGGCGACGACACCGCTCGAATCCTTGGCGCCGGGTTTACCGATCGCATGGCGCAGATCATGTTCGTGTACCACCGTGTCGTAGCTGAGCGGCACCGAGAGGCGACGGGTTTCAGCGGCCATCTCCTCGAACACGGGACCATGAATCGACCATTCATCCAACAGCCCATCCATCGGAACATTCGCTCGGGATTCGACGATCGAGTCGACCCAACCCTGGGAATCGGTTCCCGGTGCGTTACCCCGCACGATTTCGGTCGCAATGCCAGAGACGTGCGCGAGAAGATCGTGAACGTTCCATGCGGGACACGTCGGAACCCTGGTCTCGGCCACATCGTCCGAAACATCGGCGAGCAGTTCGACGAAACGCAGACGAGCCAATCGGTATTCGTGCGCAAGATAAGCAGGGTCGAAGCGGTCGATCATTTGCCGGGTCCTTCGATTTCGAGATTGTCGATCAGGCGAACGCCCCCGATGGAGGCGGCGACGAGCACAACCGCGCGGTCCGGATACTCGACCGTCACCGGCGCAAGGCTGTCACGGTCTGCAATCTCGAAGTAATCGAGGGACAACCCGGACACGCCTCGCAAAATGTCGAGTCCGGTACTGCGGGCTGCAGCAGTTGGAGTACCGGAGCGCAGCGCTTCGGCCGTGACGGAGAGTGCACGATGCAAGACGGGCGCCATGGCTCGAGCGTCGGCGGAAAGCTTCACGTTCCGACTCGACAAGGCAAGGCCGTCCATTTCTCGAATGGTTGGGCAACCCACGACTGCGATTGGCAAGTCGAAGTCGCGCACCATTTGACGGACGACGGCGAGTTGTTGGTAATCCTTGCAGCCAAAGTAGGCGACATCCGGTGCCACCATGTTGAACAGCTTCAGGACCACGGTGGCCACTCCGTCGAAATGACCCTCACGATGACGACCCTCAAAAGTTGAGGCGAGTCGTCCCGGCACGACGCGGGTATCGAATCCTGCCGGGTAGATCGTCGCCACGTCGGGGCGAAAAATCAGATCGACTCCGTGAGTTCGACAGAGCTCATCGTCGCTCGAAGTGGTGATCGGGTAGCCGTCGAGATCGCGTTTGTCATTGAACTGCAGCGGGTTGACGAAGATCGACACCACGGTGAACCGACCGTCTGCACGACAGCGGTCGACTAGCGATGCATGTCCTTCGTGCAGAGCGCCCATTGTGGGAACGAAGCCGATGGATCGGCCTTGCCCTCGAGCCGTCGAAACGAGGCGACGAAGGTCGGAAACGTCGCTGACCGACTTCATTGGGCGAACGTTTTCAGTCGAAGGAGTGCGCGACGTCGGGCCAGGAGCCGGCACGAACCTCATCGACGTAGGAGCGACAGGCTTCGGTGCTGAGTGCCTTCAGATCGACGAACTTCTTGGTGAACGTGAGTTCGCGCGGTGACAACCCGAGGACATCGTGGAGCACGAGCACCTGGCCGTCACACGACGGTCCTGCGCCGATACCGATCGTTGGGATCGACAGCTTCGAAGTGATCTCGGAGGCGAGATGGGATGGAATGCCCTCGAGCACCACCGCAAAAGCACCGGCCTGTTCGACGGCGTGCGCATCTTCGAGCAGGCGCTGCCTTCCGCCGGCTTCGTAGCCCTCGCGACGGCCTTGAACCTTGTGACCGCCCATGCGGTGAACACTTTGCGGAGTCAATCCGATGTGTCCCATCACGGGGATGTCGGCATCGGCAATTGCGCGCACCGAATCGGCAACCGTGAGGCCACCCTCGAGCTTCACAGCCTGAGCTCCGGCCTTGATCAGTCGCACTGCATTGGAAACAGCCTGGGTAGTCCCGACTTGGTAACTGCCGAATGGTAAGTCGCCGACGACAAGCGCCTTTGGATTTGCCCGCCTCACGAGGCGAACGTGATATTCCATTTCTTCCATTGTCACCGGGATGGTGTTCGGCTCGCCCTGGACGGTTGTCGCGACGGAGTCCCCGACAAGGATCACGTCGACACCCGCAGCATCGACGATGGCAGCAAAGGTGGCGTCGTAGGCCGTGATCATTGCAATCTTGTCGCCGCGGACCTTCATGTCAGCCAGGACGGGTGCCGTGACGGCTTTGCGGGGGGCGTTCGTCATCGACCGAAACGCTACTGCCAGAGCGGAGAATCAATGCTCCAGGAGACGGGCGAACCCCATGACTCTTGGAAGGTGACCTCGTGTGCCGGCTGACGCTTTGCCACCGCCCATTTGCCCGTCGGATACCCGAGGGTAACCATGGCCATCGGAACCCATTCTCCGGGTGCCGGCGCCTCGAGAATGTCGAGAACCTGCTGTGTGTGCTTCTTGAAGAGCAGCGTCGTGAGGGCCGACCCGATGCCCTCTGCGGTGGCCGCGAGCTGAAGGCTCCACAGGGCGGGATAGATCGAGCTCTCGCCGTTCGGCTTGCCCCAGGCGAAAACGATCAGCGGCACCTGATCGAGATTGTCGGCCAACCATTCGGCGCTCGCATTCGTCTTCTTGGCCTGGATGACCTCGGGATCGTTCGGGTCGCCACTGGCAATCAGGTCCATGACGGCCTTGTACTGCGTTGCATTCAACTCGGTAAGACCTTCGCGATACAGCTTCTGGAGACGCTTCTTTTTCTCGGCATCCGTGAGCAGGAGAAAACGCCACTTCTGCTGGTTGCCGCCGGAGGGTGCACGAATCGCGGCATCGAGCATCTTCTTGACGATGTCTTCCGGTATCGGATCGGGCTTGACGCGACGCATGGCGCGGGTTGTGTACAAAGCACGGTAGAGATCCATATCAATCCTTTGAGAGGCTTCCGGCGCCGATGGCGCGAGCGAGGTCAAAGATAGCCATGCTGCCCGTTTGCCAGCGAACGGTGAGTTTGCAGTGGGTGATGCGCCACACCGAGTCGTCACGAATCAGATCGTTCGAGTAGTGCCCACCGAGCTCACAGAAATTGACTTCTCCGGCGTGACCGAGTTTCGCCATGGTCTTCTCGGAGAACCAATGCTGGGCACGAAGCTCGGTGATGCATGTTGCGTGGTCGGCATCGTGAAGGGTGACCATTTGGTTCGTCATCTGGTGTTGGGTGGCGTCGAACGATCCGTTTGTCCTCCTCACATTGTCGACCCAGCTAGAGCGTGGCAGTTCGGCTACCGGACGACCGCTGAAACTAGAGAAGTCGAATGTGCACGGATCGGTGAAGCATTCGCCGTAGAGGTCCCAATCACGCCGATCAATCCCGGCGGCGTAGGCATGACTGACGTCGACAATCGCTCGATGGGTTGTGAAGTCGATCATGATGGATTCCCCGTGGAGCGAGACTTCGTCGAGGCGAGCCAGGTGACTGCATTGCTGATGATCTTGCGGTAGTGGGGATTGTCAAACGATTCAGGACCCTCACCCGGTTGAAGATAAACCACTTGCGACTCGGAAGCTTTGTGCGTCCACGCGACGGCCGAACTTGCTTCGCGATGGCTCCAGTTGGGGTCAGTCGTGCGCCGCACCGCCGCATGTGCCGAGGCGTGGTGTGCTGAGTCACGGGGAGCATCGGTTGTGATGAGCACTTCAACTTCCTCGTCGAAGATCGGACACAGGTACGTCTCGTCGGTCAGCTCGAAGGAGGTCGGCAGGCCCGAGCACACCGGGTGCTCGGGTTTGGAGAGGGTGAATGTTTGACGAACATTCATTGCATAACCACTGTCGGGATAATCGACGCCGCGCAAGCTTGCCGGCACGTAGTGGAATCGTCCCTTCAGAATCTCGGCAAACCCGTCCCATGTCGGCCACGATGCGATCGAATGATGCAAAGCAAGGATCGGCATCCCTGAATCGGTCAATTGCGACCAGGCATCGGGAATGCATTCGGACGGAGGAACGAGACCCGGAGTCTCACCACGGGTGAAGGCAATGCCCGGCATGTCGTACAACGCCAAGACGTCGTAGTCGGCAAGGAGTGTCGCCACGCCCGGGGGCTCGAACAACGACAATGCCGACGGCCACTCGATCAGATCCACGTGGGCGGGAAGCGCTGCGAGCATCGCTTCGAGTGAGGGCCGATCGAAGGGATGACCACCGACAAGCCACGCCACGCGCGGCAACGTTGGATGAGTTTTCACGTCATCAGGGTACTGAACCGGCCCGTGGCGCCGGCGACGTTAGATTCGTCGGCGATGGATTCCGTGGGGGACTGGCAGGTTCGATTCAGGCGAATGAAGGCCGCCGTTGCGTTCAGGGCCATCGAGTCGGCAACAAACTGGGTGAGGCTTCACGGCTCGATCGGGCCCGACACACTCCGAGGACGTGGCTTTGCAGCCTTCGGACAGGGGAGCATCATCCTTCATCCGCACACGACAATCTTCAACGAAGAGTTCATCGAGATTGGATGCGACACGATGATCGGACCGAACGTTGCTTTGTCGGCCGGAATGGTTCCGGGCCAAGAGTGTCTTACGTCCCCGGTGGTCAAGATCGGTGATCGCTGTCTCATCGGACGCGGAAGCGGAATCGTCGGTCACCTTGCAATCGAGATCGGGAACGACGTCTGGACCGGCCACCACGTGTACATCACCGACCAGAACCATGGCTATGAAGACGTCAACCGGCCGATATCGCTGCAGTCACAGCCCGAGCGGCCGGTTGTCGTGGGCGATGGAAGTTGGCTGGGCCACGGAACGGTCGTTCTGCCCGGAGCGCGCATCGGCCGACACGTCGCCGTTGGTGCCAACTCGGTCGTGACCGGAGAACTGCCCGACTATTGCGTTGCCGTCGGAGCACCGGCACGGGTCGTCAGACGCTGGGAACCCGGGCGCGGTTGGTATTCGGTGAATGACTGAGCGTCGTCAGACCGACAGATCGATGGGTGCGGCGCACGACTTCATCAGGTTGTCGGCGGCAAACGTCGAGATCTTCTCGGAAATCGGAATTCCCTCGGCCTTGGTTTCCGCAAACGGTTCGTTGATGCCAGCCCGGAGATCATTGGCGTACTCGCGGCGGTCCTGGATGTAGGTCCGGTAGTCGGCAAGCCACAACGGAACGATCGCCTGACCTTTTTCGTCGGCTATCTGGCGCGACGAGATGTCGTCGAGCGCCCGCTCGAGAGTGTCGGTCGCCTTGTCGACAATGGTGGCACGTTCGCGCAGCGCTTCGGGGCCCACCTCGTTGACCTTGCGCATGTCCGCAAGATCTATTCGTTCCAGCTCGGCCTTGGCGCAGCGTTGTTCCGCGTACTCCTGCCACGCACGGTCGCCGATTCGGTTGATCGACTCCTTGCTGGCGAAGAAGAACCCGTAGATCCACATCAAGGCAATTCCCGCACAGATGACGACCAACAACGGCTTGATGAATCGACTGCTCATGGTGATTCACATGCCTTTCGGTCGATAGGTGGCGCCGAGCTGGGCGAGGGCGCCGCCGACGCCGAGGATCGTTGCCGTGGCGAAGCCCCACGTGCCGCCGTAGTCGATACCGAGAGCGTGGTCGACGCTGATCCGACCACCACCGAGGCCCGCGATCGACACCGACACAAAGGCAATCAAGGCGCAGTACTCCCAGCCTTGACCTTCGTTGAAAATGAAGAAACCATTCGAGCGGTGGGCGACGACGATCGCCACGATCATGGTTGCACAAACGGCTGCCGACGCAGTCGGAACGAGAAGGCCGAGAACGAGCAAGAGCCCTGACACCATCTCGGTGAAGGCGGCCATCGCTGCCTGCAAACGCGGGGCGCGCATTCCGATCGATCCAAACCAAGCTGCCGTACCTCGACGTGAGTCGGGCGACCTCCACTTGTTGGCGCCGTGCAGGAAGATCCCGATCCCCAACGGAACTCGCAAGATGAGACTTGCAACGTCGAGACGGGTCACGGGAAAAACCTTAGACGTTTGACAACTGGTAGAACAATCGTGTGATGGATTTCATCCGCTTGGTCGCAAGAATCACGAGCGGTCATCGTCGAACCTTCGTTTTGGCGGTGTCGGGCGCTGCCACGTATGCGATCTGCACCGTGTTGTCCGCTGCGGGCGTTCGCCACGTCATCGACACGGCGATTTCTCCGCGATTCGAGGAAGGATCCGTCGGGTCGGGTGCCGTGTTCTCCGCAATGTTGATTCTCGTTGGGATCGGATTCGTACGGGCTGCAGGCGTCGTCATCCGTCGGAGCTTTGCCGGAGTGACCGAATGGCGAGCGGCAGGAACCTTCGCCACTCAGGTGGTCGAACGCATTTGTTCCCAGCCGGTTTGGTGGTTGCGGTCACATCCGACGGGTGAAGTCGTGTCCCGCCTGACGGTCGACGCGGAGGCGGCGGTGTCAATGCTCGCGCCGTTGCCCTTTGCCTCGTCGGTCATCGTGCTGATGCTCTTCGCAACCATTGCAATGCTCATGACCGACGTTTTCCTTGGCCTGATAGGTCTCTTGGTTCTTCCGCTCCTGCTCTTTGTGAACCTCGGATACCAACGGCGCGTGGATTCGTTTTTTTCTACAGCGCAGGAACATCTTGGTGATCTCTCCTCGGCCGTGCACGAGAGCTTCGAGGGTGTAACGGTTGTCAAGGCATTCGGAGCCGAAGAGCGTGAAGCGCGACGTCTGTCCGGGGTCGCCGAACGCCTGCGTGACGCCCGGGTCGAGACCGTGCGTTTGCGTTCCCGATTCGAATCGTTACTGGACCTCATTCCGTCGCTGGCAGTCGTCATTCTTTTGTTCGTCGGGGCGTGGCGTGTGGGTCGCGGCGAAATGACAGTTGGAGAGGTGAGCGGGTTCGTCTATCTGTTTTCACTTCTCACGTTTCCACTGCGCATCATCGGGTATGCCCTGAGCGAATTACCCCATTCCAAGGCGGGTTTGACGCACATCGACGGTTTCATCGGAGGCGGATCAACCAAGGGAACGGCGATTGCCCTTGATCCGGGGATCGGCGTCGAGGTGCACGACTTCTCCGTCACCTTCGACGGACAACCCGCACCGGCACTCGTCATCCCGGCGTTGTCGGTGACCCGTGGTTCGGCCATTGCAATCGTGGGCGAAACAGGATCGGGTAAGTCGACGCTCGTCGGCGCGCTGGCGGGCGTGTTGCCCTTCGAGGGCCGGGTCGTGGTCGGAGCCGGGGGAGTCGCCCCCGTCTTTCAGGAGACTTTCTTGTTCGCACGGACGATCCGAGAGAACGTTCTCTTTGGGTCGGATCGCGACGACGAAGCCGTCAGGGAGGCGCTTCGCATTTCCGACGCGCTGGACTTCGTCGACGAGCTGGCCGAAGGTCTCGAGACGGTTGTCGGCGAACGCGGAGTCGGCCTGAGCGGAGGTCAACGTCAGCGATTGGCGCTTGCTCGCGCACTGGTTTCAGGGCGCGGTGTGCTCGTGCTCGACGACACCACGTCTGCACTCGACCCCGAGACAGAGGCCCGCGTTGTCCAGAATCTCATGCGCGGGATTCACGATCGAACGCTCGTGTTGGTCGCATCCCGGCCATCAACTGTGGCCATGGTGGGTCGCGTCGTGTTCATGGCGGACGGCAAGATCATCGAACAAGGGACACACGACGAACTACTCGATCGCTGCCCGCGGTATGCGGCACTGATGGAGTCGTACGAAAGCGACCGCCATGCAGACTGAGACCCCGCGAGGTTCCTTTGCGGTCATCACGCGGGGCCTCAGCCTCAGCCCCGCTCTGCGCCGTGGCCTTGGGCTCACGATTGTTCTTGCACTTTGCGGCACCGGTACTCGGGTTGCGGTGCCGGTGTTGGTTCAGCAGGTGATCGATCGGGGATTCACCGATGAGGGTGTCGATCTGGCTCTCGTGTTCACCATGTGCGCCGTTTGCGCCTTGGTTGTTGGCGCTTCGGCATTCAGTCTGCGCTCGGCAATCCGTCGATTGGGCATACGCAGCGAGGAAGCGCTGTACGGGTTGCGTGTCAAACTGTTCGAACACATCCACGGCCTCAGCATCGCTTACCACAACGAGGAAAAGAAGGGTGCGCTCGTTGCGCGGGTTACCAGCGACATCGAAACTCTCGGTCAATTCTTTTCGTGGGGTGCGCTCGCGTGGTTGCTCGACGGAACGCTGGTGGTGGTGATCGCGCTCATCATGTTGTCCTACGACTGGCTCTTGGCGGTCGTCGCGTTCGTTGTTGCGGCACCTCTCGTCTACGGATTCCGTCGGGTTCAGGAGCGTCTCGTGCGCTCGTATGACAGTGCACGCAGCCTGAACTCTTCGTACTTCGCCGAAGCCGCCGAGTTCGTCAGCGGTGCGGAGACCCTCGTTGCTTACGGCCAACGGGATGCATACGCGGCGCGGCTCGTGAAAACGATGCGAGCCCGCTATCGGGCGCAGATCCGAGCCGGGGTGTTGGGAGCCCTCCTTTTTCCGATCGGTGAGCTGTTTTCCGTCCTCACCGTTGTTGCGGTGTCGGTAACGGCAATCGTTCGGGGTCCGGATGTGGGCTTGAGCCTCGGAGCCGTGATCGGCTTCATCTTCCTGACCTACAGGTTCCTCGAGCCGGTCGCCGAATTCACGGAAATCATCGACAACACACAGGCCGCCGTCGCCGGTCTCTCGCGAATCATCGAGGTGCTCGATACGCCCATCGGCCCGCCCGAGCCGCTCCAGCCGACACCGCTTCCGAAAGGAAACCTCGAGATCAAATTCTCGAAGGTCTGGTTCGCATATCAAACCCGACCGTCCGCCGATGAATCGCTCGACGACCCCTTTGTTCTCCACGGGCTCAACGTGGACATTCCATTCGGTCAACACGTGGCAGTCATCGGTTCGACCGGCTCGGGAAAAACGACGCTCGGCCGACTCGTGTCGCGGTTGGTCGATCCGTCGTCGGGAACGGTTTCGATCGGGGGCGTCAATCTGACGCAGGTGGCCCGTGACGACCTGCGATCGGTTCTCACCTTCGTACCGCAGGAGCCATTTCTCTTCGACGGAACGATTCTTTCGAACCTCCGTTTCGTTGATCCCGAGATCGATGAGCTTCGGTCCTTGGCCGCCGCGGTGGACCTCGGTCTCGACGAATGGTTCGGTTCCTTGTCGGAGGGACTCGCCACAGCGGTGGGTGAGCGGGGTGGCGAACTGTCAGCCGGTGAGCGCCAGCTCGTGGCACTTCTTCGGGCAGCGATTGCCCAACCCAGAATCTTGGTGCTCGACGAGGCAACTTCCGCGGTCGACCCGTTGATTGAAGTTCGCATCGCGAGAGCATTCGATGCTCTGTCCGTTGGCCGCACGACGATTGCAATCGCCCATCGGTTGAGCACCGCGATGAGAGCCGACCGAATTCTCGTCATGGAAAACGGGGAGATCGTCGAGGATGGTCACCATGACGAGCTGCTCAACATGGGCGGTCGCTACTCGACGCTCTACGAGGCATGGGTGGCCTCCACCGGCGGATAGACCGCTGTATCTTCGAATCGTGCGTCGTCCGATCATCGTCTTGTGCGCAATCGTCGGGCTGGCCGGCTGCGCTGCCGGCGCGGTTCAACGCGACGCAATTTGCGAAAGAAGCGTGGCGATCGAATCAGCGATTATTCGTACCGGGGAACTGGCCGATACGACGAAGGCAATGAACGCGGCGGTCCTGAGGAATCAACTCGACGAGGATCTCGCGAACCTTGGAGCCGCGCTCGATGTGGCGCCCGAGAGCATCGTGGGGGATCTGTCGACGATCGTCGATCGTTTGCGGAATCTCTACGGGGCGCTCGAGCTGTTGGATTGGGATTCAGCCCGGTTCATTTCGGATCCCTTGTTGGACGATTCGCTCGCGGCATTGGGGTCGGTGAATACCCGGCGTCACCTTGCCCGCCTCTCGGACTACCTGATCAAGGGCTGCAGACAAGAAGCGACAGCGGGCGCCGCACCTCCGGATTCGGTCGTGGTCTTGCCGTCGACGTCGACGTCAATGCCGTCCGTCGAGGACCCCATTCCATCCGAGGAAAAACTTCTCACGGCCCACGTTGCGATGGGAAGTGCAATCGCCGAGGCCGAAGGTGTTCAGGTATCGGTTGAACAGGCCGAGTGTCTTGGCCGCGAGGCCGATCAGCTTTCGATCGATGCCGACGAGGCCGACGCCGAGGCGTGGAAGCGCAAATGGCAAGTTTCGTTACGGGTGATCTTCGCGAAGTGCGACGTCACCTTGCCGGATCAACCAGCACCTTGATCGCGCTCGACGGATTGTCGGCCAACTCTGCGATCGTTTCCGGCAGTTCGCTCAGTCCCACCGTCTTGTCGTGCAGGGGTTCAACCACGATTTTTCGGTCGGCCATCAGGTCCATGGTCTCGATGAAATCGTGATGGTTGTATGCCAACGAAGCCACGAACGTGACTTCCTTGATCAGCCACATGTGCGGAGAGATTGTTGCGTTCCCCGATGCGAGACCGACGAGGTTGACCCGACCCCCGCGTCGCACGAGGTCGACGGCGGCCTGGATCGTCGGGGGCACACCCGCACACTCAAACACGAGGTCTGCTCCCTTCGAGCCGAAACGCTCACGGGCGATCTCGGGCGAGATTGCTTCGTCGGCTCCGACGGCAAGTGCCGTGCCGCGACGTAGTTCATTTGGTTCGACGGCAATCACGCGCCCCGCCCCGGCGGCTTTCGCAGCCTGGAGGGTGAGCAGCCCGATGGGACCACAACCCTGCACGATCACGACGTCACCCGGGGTGGGCAGCGTTCGCTTGACGGCGTGCCAGGCAACCGTTGCGGGTTCGACGATTGATGCCTGATCGGCTGACAACGCTTGATTGGTGCGTATGAGACGAAGTGCGTCAACCGCAACCGCGGGTGCAAACGCTCCGTGGGGCGGTGCGAGCGGATCGCGACCGAGGGCATTCATGAATGCATACGTGCAGTATGCGGCCCGTCCGGCCACGCAGTCGGAACAGCGCCCACAAGCCGTCGATACTCCGCAGACGACACGATCGCCCTCCTTCACGTTGCGGACATCCGACGCAACCGCCGACACCATTCCCGAGAATTCGTGACCGCAGATTGCAGGGTTGTACGGATCGGATGACAAGAAGCCGTGAATGTCGGTGCCGCAAATTCCGCACGAATCGACCTGCACGACCGCCTTGCCCGTCGTGGCTTGAGGATCGGGAAACTCGACGAATTCCATCCGACGCAGGCCGGTGATCAGGGCAGCTTTCATGGTGTCATCTCCGGTGCCGGGTGCTTCGTCACCCGTTCGACGGCGGGGGCAATTGCCCACGCAAGACCTCGACGCAAGAGCTCGTGGTACTCGTTGAGTTCCCACGAACCGCGATCAATCGTTGGCCACTTGATGCCGTTGAACGGCGCATGCTTCATGTCCCAATGGCTGCGACAGTGACCGAGGGTGAAATAGAGAACGCAGCCGTCACCGAGCACCCTGCGGTACATCACGTATCGGGGATCATCGACCGGCCACTCGGCAACCGCGAAGCCCTGGGTGACGCCGGTCCACCTGGTTTCGAGCAATGGTTCGACTTCGGCGGTCATCTCACTGAGATACAGCTCGTCATTGGCGTAGAACACCGGCAGGCCCGCAACCAAGGGGTCATGTTCGGCGCCCGGCGAGACGTGAACCGGGTAGGGCTCGATCGCGGGATGCGAAAGGAAACGGCTGCCTAGCACCTCGCTGAAGACCGGCATCGCGTCGGGCGTTTCGAAAAGTGGCCCGAATGACTCTGGCCCATCAATGGCCGAGTTCGTCGCATGCAATGCAAACATCCGACCGCCACCGCTGACCCACGATTTGATCGCTTGTTGGGCGGCGGGAGACGGCCGGACATCACACGTGTAGGTGATGAGTACGTCGGCATCCGTGAGTAGACCGACGTTCTCGTAATCGCTCGACACTTGGGTTCTGATTCGATCGTCGGACGCGAGCAACTTGAGCAACTCGAGACGCGCGTAGTCGAAGTCGTGCCACTTGCCGCCGACCACGAGTACGGCGTTGATGCGTCCTGACATGTTCGCGATGGAACGCGATCAGAAATTGATGCGCTTGGTGTATCCGCCGTCGATGACGAGATTTGCGCCGGTGATGAGGCTTGCGGCAGGGGACGCGAGGAACGCGATCGCATTTGCGATTTCACCGGGGTCACCCAGACGCTTCACGGGCATCTTGTTCACGATCGTGTTGTAGAAGTCAGCCATGTTCTGCTTGATGACGTCCCAGTTGCCGCCTTCGAAGAAGACCGGTCCGGGCGACACCATGTTGACGCGGATGCCCTTCGGGGCAAGTGACTGCGAGAGGTTCGAGGCGTAGGCAACCATCGCCGCCTTCATGGGCCCGAAACTTCCGGGTCCGGCGAACTCTTCCTGTGCTGCGATGCTGCTGAGGCAAACGATCGAACCGCCGCCACCCGCTTCCATCACCGGCGCGAGAACTTCGGCTGCGCGGACGAGACCGAGCACGTCGAGGTTCAAGTTCTTGACCCACTGCTCTTCGCCGCGACCCGAGGCACCCGACATGTTGTGAACCAAGATGTCACAACCACCGAGCTGCTCGGCGGCTTTGCCCAGCCACCCCTTGTAGGCGTCGCCGTCGGCGGCATCGATGCCTTCGCCGTAGGCCTTGACACCGATCTTGGCGATGCTCGCCACGGCTTCGCTCACGTCGCCGCGCGCACAGATTGCGACGTCGCATCCCTCTTGCGCGAGAAGTTGTGCCGTTGCGAGACCGAGACCGCGCTTACCGCCGGTGACGATGGCCTTTTTGCCCTTGAGTCCGAGATCCATGATGCCCCCTGTGTGACTGCGGCCCCAGCGCCGCTTGCCAGAGCATAGGGTGGATGCATGAAGCCAAGTGAAGTCGCACTCGTGACAGGCGCCGGTTCCGGCATCGGCAAGGCCACCGCCAAGATGTTCGCCGACAGGGGATACGGGGTCGTGGCGGTCGACCTGACCGCGGAAAGCCTCGCCTGGACCGCCGCCGAGGCGGACCCGGCACGCTACGTCTGCGTCGCCGGAAGCGTGACCAGCGAAGAGGTGAACCGAGAGGCCGTCGCGGCTGCGGTCGATACTTTCGGCAGGCTCGACGTCTCGATTCTGAACGCCGGCATCACGGGCTCGAAGCCGTGGAACGACGACGGCGCAATCGATGCGCTGCGTCACATTCTCGACGTCAACGTGGTCGGCGTTGCGATCGGCATCAATGAAGCTGCCGCCGTGATGAAGGCGCAGGGAAGCGGAGTGATCCTGCCTACGTGTTCCACCTCGGGCTTGCGGGGAGATCCCGGCAACTGGGCGTACAACGCGTCGAAGGCCGCTGTCATCAACTTGGTCCGTGCGGCCGCGCTCGACCTTGGACCGTTCGGGATTCGCGTCAATGGTGTGGCGCCCGGACCCACGGAAACGGGACTCACCGTGCGCCTGAACGAGATGCCCGAACTGAAGCAAGGGATGGTGAACCGCATACCTCTCGGGCGCTGGGGTCGTCCCGAGGATCTGGCGGAAGTCTTTTTCTTTCTCGCGTCGCGTGCCGCCTCGTTCATCACGGGAGACACGATCTTCTGTGACGGGGGAATCTCGGCGAATGCGGGCCACTTCGCGTTGCCTGAACGTTCCCGGTGATCCCCGCATTGCTAGCGTGACCTGCATGGCCGACAAGTTCATCACCAACTACGAAGATGTGACCGTCTACGGGCTCGACGCCGAGACCGAAGACCTCATGCACGAGCAGCAAAAGGAACTGACCTTCTGTTGGACGACGAAGGACGGCTCACCAATGGCCTCCATCCTCAGCTATTTCCGCAAGGACGGAAAGTTCTGGATGACCTCGGCAGCGCACCGCAAGCGTGTACCCGCGATCCGTCGCGATCCCCGTGTTGCAATCGTCATCACCTCGACCGGCCAGGCGATGGGTGGTGGCCGCACGGTCACGTACAAGGGCACCGCACGAGTGCTCGACGACCGCGCCACGAAGGAGTGGTTCTATCCGGCACTTGCAGATCGCTTGTACGGCGCCAGCCCCGAGCGAGCAGCCGAGTTCGCAAAGATGCTCGACTCGCCCGATCGCATCGTCATCGAAGTGACCCCCGGACTTCGCGTCGGCTACGACGGCGCGAAGATGGCTGCCGCAACGACGCGTTCGCGTGAGGCTGGAGTACTGAAGACCCTCGATTGAGGGCGTCTCTCACTCGGAGATGCCGAGTGAGTCCATTGCTGTCTGTCGCGTGATCTTGTAATCGGCCTTGCCGCTGGGACTGCGGTACACCGCCTCCACGAACACAACGTGCTTCGGACACTTGTACGCAGCGAGAGACTTGCGCATCTCCGAGGTCAACTGCTCGGCGGTGACCGGGCTCCCGGGCGTGCGCGAGACCACCGCGACGACCGCGTTGCCGAATCGGTCATCGGGTACGCCAACCACCGTACAGTCTGCGATGCCCGCGACCGCGCGAGCCACGACTTCGACCTCTTCGGGGTAGACCTTCTCGCCCCCGGTGTTGATGCACACCGAACCGCGTCCGAGGAGGTGCATCGTTCCGTCTGCATCGATCAACGCGTAGTCGCCCGGCACGGTGTAGCGAACGCCGTTGACCGATCGGAAAGTCGACGCCGTCTTTTCGGGGTCACCGAAGTAGCCCTGGGGAATCGGACCCGACGCACCGAGAACGCCAACCTTTCCGCTTCCGCGGGGGATGATTTCCCAAGTCTCGTCATCGAACGTGACGACGTTCGGCGGAGCAACAAACACTGCCGTCGCTAGCGGGTCCTTGTCGGGCGTGGTCATGTCGATACCGAAGGGGCCGCCCTCGCTGGCACCGAGCATGTCGATCATCGTTGCATTGGGCATGAAGCGACGCAGGACGAGTTTTTGATCGCCCGACAACGTGGCCCCCGATGAAGTGATGCGCACGACGCTGGAGAGATCGGGCAAGGTCTTGCCTTCGGAGGCGAGCGACTCGAGATAACGATTCACGGGCTTTGCGAAGGCATCACCAACGAGGGAGATTTGATTGACACGGTACTTCTCGGTCAACGAAACCAACTCGGCCGGGTCGAACTTGCGCGACTTCAGCAGGACGACTTTGCCGCCCAACACGAAACTCGACATGGCGAGAAAAAGTGCCACACCGTGCATCAGCGGGGGAGCACACAGATTGGTGGGGCTCTTCCCTTCGTCGTTCAGTTGTCGGGCGATGCGGCCCACTTCTTCGGTCGATGTCGGCAGACCAAGACCGAGAGCCTGATACCCCGACGACGCCAATGCACCGAACAGATCGACGTGACGCCACATCACGCCCTTCGGCATGCCGGTGGTACCGCCGGTGTAGAGGAACAAGAGATCTTCGCCCGACCGCTTGATTCGCTCGGCACGGGCGGCGCTCTGGACCACGGTCGTGTAGTCGAGGTGACCGGGCGGCAGCTGATACGACGCGCCGACGTCGTTGACACAGATCAGGGCACGAAGCGAAGGGACGAGTTCGCGAAGCCCCTCGACGCGATCGGCCAAGGACGCGTGATACACCAGCACTTCGGACTGCGAGTTGTTGAGGATGTACGCAACTTCGTTCTGGAGGTACCGATAATTCACGTTGACCGGTGTCGCCCGCAATTTGAAGAGGGCGTAAACGCTCTCCAGATAGGCCGCGTCGTTGAACAGCAGTTGCGCGACGCGCGCGCCTTGACCGACACCAAGATCGCCGAGAACTGTCGCAAGACGTGCGGCTCTGTCGTCGAGATCGTGCCAAAGGATCTCCTGGTCACCCAGCACCACGGCGACGTTGTCGGGCTGGGCATCGGCCAGTGCCTCCCACAAGCTTGCCCAACTTTCCGAAACATAGGGAACCGACGACACTTCATCCTCCTCAGCACGAGCCGTGCGCGAAGTGTAGATGAGGCCGTCACATGCGGGTCTAGGTTGTCAATCATGAACGCGGAGCGCCCCGACCCCGATCGCCTGAAGATGTACTCCTTCATGCTGTACTCGCAACTGTCGGGTGCGGTCACCGCAGGAATGATTCACCTCGGCGATCGTCTGGGCCTGTACCGGGCGTTGGCCGCGCACGGCCGCCCGATGAAGTCGGGCGAGCTTGCCGAATTCTGCGGTCTTCATGAGCGCTGGGTTCGCGAGTGGGCCGGCAATCAGGTCGCTGCACGACTGATCGAAGTCGACCATGCCGACCCGATCAATCCCACGTTTTCTTTGTCCGCCGAGGCGCGCGTGGTTCTCGCAGACGACGCACACCCGGCATTCGGGATGGGCATGTTCCACCGACTTCCGGCGACCATGGAGCGTCTCACCGATCTGCCGCATTGCTTCACTTCGGGCCTCGGGTTCGATTACGACGCGCACGGCCACGACGGTGCCGTGGGCATCGAGCGTTCGTTCGAGCCGTGGAGCAACGCCAATCTCGTTCCCGTCGTCGTTCCTTCAATCGCCGGCCTGAGCGAGAGGCTCGAGGCGGGCATCAATGTTGCCGACATCGGATGCGGCGCGGGTTCGGCGGTGTGCACGCTCGCTGCTTCCTTTCCGAAGAGCACGTTCGTCGGTTACGACATTTCGCATCATGCATTGGCCATCGCAAGGGAGAAGGCCACAAGCCGCGGCCTCGACAATGTGCGCTTCGTCAATGTTCGGGAAGAACCGATCCCGCAGACCCATGCGTTTTCGTTCGTCACCACCTTCGACTGCATCCACGACATGACCCAACCCCGCGAGATGATTCGAACGATCCGTGGGGCGCTGGCCGACGACGGAATTTGGTTGCTCGTCGACATCAAGGCCCTCGAGACGATGCAACAGAACGTCGCCAAGAATCCGATGGCGGCCTTGATGTACGGGATCAGCGTGATGTCATGCATGGCATCGGCACTCTCCGAGGACGGTGGCGAAGGTCTCGGCACTCTCGGGTTGCCCGCAAGCCTTGCCGAACGTTTTGCGGCCGAAGCCGGCTTTTCACGATTCGAGGCGTTGCCGATCGAGCATTCGGTCAATGCCTTCTACGACATACGCCCTTGAGGGTCGCGCCTCACTTGCGACAGGCGTCGACGGCCTTGACGATCGGGTAGGGATTCACGGCTGCGCCGCCAAGCGGGTGCACCTCAAAGTGCAGATGCGGAGTCGTGGCACCGGTTGATCCGACGGTGCCGATGACCTGCCCGGCCACAACCTTGGTGCCGATGCCGATACCGGGCGCAAAGGTGTCGAGGTGCGCGTAGAAGAAGTAGGTGCCATTGGCCATCGTGAGACGGACGGCGTTGCCGGACAACTTGGCGGTGTCGGCGGTGTACATCTTCGTGATGGTGCCGTCCGCAACTGCAAACACTTCCTGTCCGCGGTTCGCGATGATGTCGACACCTTCGTGCTTGCGGTCGGTGCCGCGCGGCTCCATCCAAGTGTCGATGAAGTAGCAGGCCGGACGCACAGGAAACACGCTGATCGTGGTCGCGAGGACCGGACGGGGAAGGAACCCGAGTTCGATCGCACTTGCCTCGTCGAGCTTTGCGCTCTGGGGAATGTTGCGCGCAGCCTGGAACTTCGTGAGGGCCGTACGGGTTGCATTGCCGAAGATTCCGTCGGCTCCGCCGAAAACCTCGACGCCCGCCGAGATGAGTGCGTTCTGCAGGGCCGTGACGGCCTCACCACGCGAACCGAAGACGGGGAACATCTCGACGCTCCACGCGATCGAAGCGGGGGTTGCGGCCTGCGCGGCGACCGGCGCCGGCGCAGGAGCAATCGTCGTTGCCGGGGCTGCAACCGTGGTCGACGGCGCAAGGGTCGCGGCCGGAGCTGCAACCGTGGTGGTGGGCGCGACGGGCGAGGGAACAAGTCCCAACACACGAGCAGTCTTGCGATCGAGCACGCCGGTCGCCTTGAAGCCGACAACCGCCTGGAAGTTGCGCAGAGTCGCCCGCGTACGGGGGCTGAACACACCGTCAGCGCCACCGACGAGGGTGAAACCCTTGGCGATCAGGGCCTGCTGCAGGGCGCGCACGGAGTCTCCCGACTGTCCGAAACGGGGAAGGGTGGCGCGGACGGAATCCTGAGCGGCCGGCGCCGCTGTAGAGGCCGCAGAGGCAGCCGTGGGGCTCGACAAGGCAAGGAAACCCGAGATTGTGGCGATGACCAGACCGGTGACGATTCGGGCGGTGCGGGTGTTCTTCTGTGCGACCATGCACAGGGCATCGGTCGTCCGCCGGAAAACTTGAGAAGAATCTCACGGAAAATCTCTGGGTGACCACGCAGAGTGGGCTAGGTGGTCAAAACAACACCCAGCGTCGGGTTCTGTCGCTCTCGGGGTCTGCTAGCTGGTGACCAACGGGCGGGCGGGACGGACTTCCCACGTCGCCAGGGCGGTGACAGCGTCGAGCAGCTGGGCCCGGGTCAGGACTCCGTTGTGAGCCGCGAACTGAACCGCCAGACCGTCGATCAGGCCCATGAGCCGCATCGCCGATGAGCGCGGATCCGAACAGTCGAATTCTCCGGTGGTATTGCCCCTGGAGACGATCGACTCGATCAGCGAGACCCCTCGCTCGTCGAGCTCTTGGCTGATCTGCTTCATCAGCGGGTTCCGCAGCGCTTCGCCCCAAGCGTCGATCCACAACATCCATTCGAGGTCATCGCTGCCCTCCGGCACGAAGTCCTCGAGCGCACGCGCGAGCTGATCAGTTGGATTCGGGACTTCGAAGACGTATTCCTCGAGTTCTTGGAGTGCCGTACGTGCGTAGTGCGAAAAGGCCTCGGCAAGGAGCGACTGCTTCGATTCGAAGTGGTAGTGGATGAGGCTGGTTGACACACCAAGGCGATGCGCGACATCGGCCACCCGCGTTCCGGCGAATCCCCGCTCGATCACGACCCGGCAGGTCGTTTCGAGAATTTCCTGCCGTCGCTCTTCGACGGTTTGTCGCTTCACATGGCAGAACCTAGCCTCGGCCCACATGAGCCTCACCCTCGAACAACTCCGTGAAGAGTCCGTCAGGTTCGGACGCCTCGCCTTCATCGCGACGGCTTCGGGGTCGGGAACCCCCTACGCGTCTCCCGTCACCGTCGCATGGAACGGAGACACCCTCCTGGCCTTCCTCGCCAGCAATGAGGCAAAGGTTGCCAACGTGCGGTCGAATCCGAAGGTGAGCGTTCACTTTTCGGTGTCCGCAGAAACCGATTGGGACAGTTGCGTTCTTTGGGGCATCGGCAAGATCATCGACGACACCGCGGGACGTCGGGCCCTGTGGGGCAAAATGGGCTACGACTGCAACCTCTTCGAACCGGGCGGGCCCGAGGCCGACACGCACGTGTTTCTCGAGATCGAGCCAACCCGCGGACTGATCCTTCGCAACTACGGCATCAAGGGTCGCGAGACTTGGCGACGATGACGCTTCCGACCTACCGCAAGGTCGTCCTCGTGGCGCTTGCAGCCCTGTATGTGATCGTCATCACGGGTGCGCTCGTGCGACTGACCGGCTCGGGCCTCGGATGTTCCGACTGGCCGCGGTGTTCCGAGGAACGGTTCATCGACGTCTCCACCGGGCACGGCGCCATCGAACAACTGAACCGCCTGTTCACGGGCGTGGTGGCAGCGAGCGTCATCCTCGCCGTGTTGGGAAGCCTGAAGCTGGCACAACGCCGGCGCCGCCTCACCGCATTGTCACTCGGTCTCGTGGGTGGGGTGTTGGCTCAGGTCATAATCGGGGGAATCGTCGTACTCACCGGACTCAACCCGTGGGCGAACATGGCGCACTTCCTCGTGTCAATGGTGCTGCTTGCCAACGGCCTCGTGCTGTATCGCAGCGTCGGTACGGGCAACGAACCAACAGCGACAATGCCACCACGCCCCATCGCCGTTTGGCTGACGGGCATTCTCGGCCTCGCGGCAGTTGTGACGGGAACCGTTGTCACCGCCTCCGGACCCCACGCCGGCGACGAAGATGCCGTTCGGTTCGGCTTTGCAATTCACTCGGTTGCACGGGTGCACGGCTCAACGGTTCTCGCAACAATCGCTGCGGTGGCCTACCTGCTGTGGCTGACCAAAGGCCGCGATCGATTGATGGAAATGCGGGTCACGAAACTGCTCGGTCTGTGCTTGATGCAGGCGCTCATCGGATACGTGCAGTACCTCGCCGACGTACCGGCGATGCTGGTCGCGGTCCACATCGCAATGGCAGCGCTCGTATGGCTTGCACTCGTCGACGTCGTTTGGTTGAGCCTCAGCCGAATGTCGCGAGTCGTCGCACCGTCCGGTGAAAACCCGCAACCGTCTCCGAGATGATCTCACCAACCGGCTTGATCGAGTCGATACGGCCCGCGACTTGTCCGGTCAATGCGATCGATGACTCCATGTCGCCACCAAAGTAGAGATCCGTCATCTTTCCGAATTGATCCATGCCGACGTGTTCGGCGCGCTCGAGCTCGGTCGTCTTCTCGGTACGCAGGGCACGAAGACCCGGACGCGAGAAACGGTTGAGAAAAACGGTGTCCGTTTCCTTCGCCCCGACGATCGCGTTCTTCCAGTTTTCATGCACCGGCGATTCGAGAGCCGACACCATCCGCGTCCCCATCTGCACGCCCTCGGCACCCAGTGCGAAGGCTGCCGCCATGCTCGCGCCGTCGGTGATTCCACCGGCAGCGACGATCGGCACGTCCACGTGCTCGGCCACCAACGGCAACAGCACCATCGTCGACACCTCCTTCGGATTCTTGAATCCACCACCTTCGCCACCCTCGACCACAAGGCCGTCGACGCCGGCCTCGACGGCCTTCAATGCGGCCGCCAACGTCGGCACCACGTGGAACACGACGAGGCCCGCATCCTTCAGCCTCTTCGTGTATTTGGTGGGGTCTCCCGCGGATGTGGTCACGAAACGAACACCTTGCTCGACGACGAAATCGGCGATCCCTTCGTCGCGAACGAAAAGCTGTGCGATGTTCACGCCGAAAGGCTTGTCGGTCAGTGTGGCCATCGCGCGAATTTCGTTCTTGATCGCATCGAGTTCTCCCGATGACGTTTCAATGATCCCGAGGGCCCCCGCCTTTGAGACGGCCGATGCCAGAGGTGAACGCGCGATCCAGCCCATGGGCGCCTGGATGATCGGATAGTCGACACCGAGCAGTCGACTGACGCGAGTGGGGATTGGCTGCAAAAGGTCGTCCATCACCCAATGATTCCACACTCGTTCGGTGGGGTAGTTTTTCGGCATGTCATCAACCGAAGTTCTCTACGAAGTCGACGAACACATCGCGACGATCACTTTGAATGCACCGGATCGAATGAACACCATTTCCGGGGCGATGCTCGACGAGCTATCGGAAGCGCTGTTGCGTGCCGACAGGGACAAAAACGTGCGTTGCGCGATCCTCACCGGCGCCGGTCGCGCCTTTTGCGCCGGGCTCGACCTTGCTGCGCAGATGTCGGGTCCGAAGGATTCGCTCGGAAACATGGGCGACATCGGTGGATCAACCGGGGAGTTCGACCTCCGCACGGCGCCGCCGGTCGTACTCCACAATCTCGATACCCCCGTCATCTGCGCATTGAACGGTGGCGCTGCCGGGTACGGGCTCGATCTTGCATTCGGTTGCGACATTCGCCTGGCAGCCGACACGGCGAAATTGAACCCGGGATTCGCCAAGCGCGGCATTCTTCCCGAAAGCGGCGGCACCTGGCTGCTGCCCCGGATGGTGGGCTACGCGAAGGCAGCCGAGATCTCATTCACCGGGCGCACGCTGACTGCCGCCGAGGCCCTCGACCTCGGCCTCGTCAACCATGTTCATCCGGCTTCCGAATTGCAGTCTGCTGCCCGGGTTCTTGCAAATGAGATTGCGTCCAATGCACCGCTCGCTGTGCGCGCGATCAAACGGATGATGCGGGCGGCCGAAACAGAAACCTTCGAGCAGAACATTCATCACGTTTTTCTTCAGTTGCTCCCTCTTTTCAAGACCGCCGACTTCCGCGAAGGCGTCGCAGCATTCATGGAGAAGCGGACACCCGAGTTCAAGGGGCGCTGACCGCACGGTGAGCCTGTCGAGGCGCGACGCACTCACACTCCTCGGATTGCAAGAGGGATTCGACGCCGACGAGCTGAAGCGCGCAAGACGTCGTGCTCTGCTCGTGAATCATCCCGACCACGGCGGCTCGTCGGCCGGTATCGCCGATGTCGAGAAGGCTTGTGCGATTCTCGGCGATTCACCCACCCTTGAGCCGACACTCATTCGACGCGGAAGCGATCGGCCGTCTTTCACCATCGACGTTCTCCCGGTTGAAGCGTTCGAATTTCTGCTCATCGCAGCAGCCGAACTGGGCGAGGTCGCAAACGACGAACCTCCCTACCGGTTGGAGATTCGGATGCATGAACCCCGCGACACATGGGTCGTGCTCGACGTGGTGCCCGATGCGGGGAGCTCGACCATCTCGATCTACGCCGAGGGTCCGTCGCCGTTCCTGGTCGAGAACATTCGAGACGCGTGGGTCGAGGCCGTCAACCAGGCGTGCCTGGGCTGATCAACGAGCTGCGGCGGCCTTGGACAAGCGGTCCCGAACGGCCGCCCCGAGTTCCGTTGCCGGCGGGAGCACCGCGAGAATGAGGTCGACACCCTGCGCGTCACAGGCGCGCATCCACCGGTAGAGATTCCGCGAATACTCGACAACGTCGTCGGGGTGGGGAAGGCGCGCGACGGACAATGCACTCGTTTCGACTTCCGACTCGCGTCTTTCAAGCTCGGCCAGACTTGTGAAGATCTCGACCCTGGCGCGTGGCGCGTAATGAGACTCGAGCATTCCAGGGGCAACCGCCCTGACCGGATCATCGATCCCCGCGAGGTCGGGAGACTTTTTGATCGACATCCCGTGATGGACAAGTACATCCGTGATGGCCTCGAAGGGAACTCCGCCCTCGCGAAGGATGACGGGCACGTCGGCTCGACAATCGACGATGGTCGATTCGACTCCGACCCTGCAGTCACCCCCGTCGAGCACCGCATCGATCGAGTCGCCGAGATCGTCGACAACGTGCCGTGCCGATGTTGGACTGACGGCGCCGAACTTGTTCGCCGACGGGGCCGCCAGGCCAATGCTGCCGCGCGAGTGGAGAATTCGCAGAACGTCGAGTGCCGCGGGATGATCGGGCACCCGCACGACGACGGTTGTCCGTCCTCCGGTGACGACATCATTCACTTTTGCAGCCTTCTCGATGAGGATCGAAAGGGGGCCCGGCCAGAAATGCCCGGCAAGAATTTCGGCAGCAGGGGACCAACCCGATGATGCATTCTTCGCCGCCTCGGCATCGGCTACGTGGAGGATCAGTGGATGATTTGTCGGACGTCCCTTGACGTCGAAGACCCGACGCACCGCGGCCTCATTCGAAGCATCTGCTCCGAGGCCGTACACCGTTTCAGTGGGAACCGCGACGAGCCCACCCGAGAGCAGAATCCCTGCAGCACGCTCGACATCCGACGCGTTGATTGCCGACAGAAGCTCGACGGTCATCGGATCATTTCCTTCATCAGCCGGAGTGCCCGGCGGCGAGCCAGTCGACCACGGCATCGATGAACGGAAACGCCCCGGGTGTGGCGAAGTGATCGGTCCGGGGGAGAGTCACCAATCGGCCCTGCGGGAAGGCCGCGGCGAGTCGGTCGGCGGGTGAGGCAAAGTCCTTGTCTCCGATGCACACAAGTACGCGACACGTAATGGATCGGAGATCATCGGTCACGATGGGGGGCGAGGCGGGCCGACGCAGCACTGCAGCAAGTGCTTCGACATCGTTGTCGGCTTGTCTCGCGTACTGACCGAAGAGACGTGCGACGTTGTCGTCGGCAGGAGCGGTGCCTTCGACCCCGGCAATGATTCGAGCGGTGTCCTCGGGTTTGTGGGGTTCGAAAACCCCATCGCCGATGCCTGCGAGAACAATGCCCGCAAAACGCTCGGGGGCTCGCAGGGCCGCCCTCAAGGTGGTCAAGGCGCCCAACGAGAAGGCCACCACAATGGAGCGTCCCGCAGGCAAATGGTCGAGCAGGTAAGCCGGTAGATCGGCATACGCAGCAGGATCATGGGGCTTGTCTGCCGTGCCGTGACCGAGCAGATCGATGCCCAGAACCTCGTGACCCATGTCAGCAAAAATTTGGTCGATTCCGGGTGCCTGCCACGTGGTGCGGTACGACCCGCCCCACCCGTGAAGGAGAACCAACGGTTCCTTTGTCATTCGCCTAGCCTAAGACAGCCATGCGTTTCCTCAATGGGCAGCCGCCCCACGACCTGACGTACAGCGACGTCTTCATGGTGCCGAGCCTCAGCGAGGTGCCGAGCCGATTCGACGTCGACCTCACCACACCCGATGCCATCGGCACGACGGTGCCGATCGTGGTGGCCAACATGACCGCGGTTGCGGGTCGCCGGATGGCCGAAACCATCGCGCGCCGCGGCGGTGTTGCGGTTCTTCCACAGGACATCCCGCTCGACATCATCGAGTCGGTGGCGAGGTTCGTGAAGTCCCGGGACTCGGTTCACGAGACGCCCATCACCCTTGCGCCGACCGATACGGTCGGCAACGCGCTCAGCCTGATTCACAAACGTGCCCACGGCGCAATCATCGTTGTCGACGCGGGGAACAAGCCGATCGGCATCTTCACCGAGCACGATGCTGCGGGCTTCGACCGCTTCACGCAGGTTCAACACGTGATGAACCGCGACATCATTTCTATTGATGCAAGTCTCGGGCCGGAACAGGCCTTCGACTTTCTTCACGAGCGCCGTCTTTCATTTGCCCCGGTTGTCGGTGCCGACGGTGTGCTTCTCGGGTGCATGACGCGCAAAGGAGCGCTACGCAGCACCCTTTACCGACCCGCCCTCGGTCGCGACGGACGTTTCCTCGTGTCGGTCGCAGTGGGCATCAACGGAGAGCCGGGGAAACGTGCCAAGGCGCTCGTCTCGATGGGTGTCGACGTGCTCGTGATCGACACGGCGCACGGACACCAGTCAAGAATGCTGAAGGCCGTCGAGGAAGTTCGTCGCGCGGCACCCGAAGTCAGGCTCGTTGCCGGGAACGTTGTCACGGAACGAGCGACCCGCGACCTCATTGAAGCGGGTGTCGACATCGTCAAGGTCGGAGTCGGGCCCGGTGCCATGTGCACGACCCGAATGATGACGGGCGTCGGTCGGCCACAGTTCAGCGCCGTGCTGGAATGTTCGACCGAAGCGCGTCGACTCGGCAAGCACGTGTGGGCTGACGGTGGCGTCCGTCATCCACGCGACGTCGCACTTGCTCTCGCGGCAGGTGCATCGAACGTGATGTTCGGATCATGGCTGGCGGGCACCTACGAGTCTGCCGCCGATACCTTACGCGACACCGAGGGACGGCTCTACAAAGAGAGCTTCGGCATGGCATCGAACAGAGCCGTTCGCAACCGAACGAGCAACGAATCGGCCTTCGAGCGCGCCCGCAAGGAACTCTTCGAAGAAGGCATCAGCACCTCGCGCATGTACCTTGACAACGAGCGACCGGGCGTCGAGGACATCGTCGATCAAATAGTTGCCGGAGTGCGTTCTTCTTGCACCTACGCGGGTGCGGCGAGCATCGAAGAATTTCACGAACGGGCCGTCGTGGGTATTCAAAGCTCTGCGGGTTACGACGAAGGTCGCCCACAGGGCACAAGCTGGTAGTCGCAGCCGTGCGAGTCGTTGCCATCGACGGACCAGCCGGAGCAGGAAAGTCGACAATTGCCCGTGCACTTGCGCGTCGGCTCGGGATTCGCTACCTCGACACCGGAGCCATGTATCGAGCCGTGGCTTTTGCAGTACTGCGCGATCAGGTCGATCCGAACAACGAGACGCAGGTCGAAGCGCTTGCGTCGATGCTCGAAGTCCAACTCGATGAATCCGGTGTGACCGTCGATGGTGTCGACGCCACCGCGGAGATCAGGTCCCCCGAGGTGAACGCAATCGTCAGTCGCATCGCCGCGATGAGCTCGGTGCGAACCCACCTTCGCAACCAACAACGTGACTGGGTGAGCCGTAACGGTGGCGGCGTCGTCGAAGGTCGCGACATCGGAACGGTGGTTTTTCCCGACGCGACCCTGAAATTGTTCCTCACTGCACGACCCGAGGTTCGTGCCCAGCGACGAGTCGCAGAGTCCGGTGGCGACGTCGACGAAATCGCTCGCTCGATTGCCGAGCGTGACAGAATCGACTCCACGCGGGCCGACAGTCCGTTGGCCGAGGCAAACGGCTCCACGCTCGTCGACACATCGGATCTGTCGATCGAGGAGGTCGTGGAACGAATTCATTCGATGGTCATTGCGTGCGAGACCACTGATGTCTGAGGTCTCCAGCTTTCTCGCCGGAGGCGGCAGGGCATCACGTGCCTTCTACACGTTCGTCCGCTCGGTGATCAATCTCTTCTGCCGCACGTTCTGGCGAACCAAGGTGGTTGGAGCACGCAACGTTCCACGAAGCGGAGCTTTCATTTTGGCGCCGGTACACCGGTCGAACATCGATACTCCGTTGGCCTGCACGGTCACTCCACGTCGCATGCGTTACATGGGAAAGGATTCCCTGTGGAAGTCGCGCGTCGTCGGTTGGACACTCTCGGCACTCGGTGGGTTTCCGGTTTCGCGAGGAACCGCCGATCGCGAGGCTCTGCGCCGTTGCATTCAGGTTCTTGAAGCAGGTGAACCGTTGGTGTTGTTCCCCGAGGGCGAACGCAAGTCCGGGCCGGACGTTCAGCCTCTTTTCGACGGTGCGATGTACATCGCCCTCAAGGCCGGGGTGCCCGTCATACCCGTGGGAATCGGCGGCTCCGCACGCGCGATGCCAAAGGGCAAGAAGTACCTGAGGCCGAGCAAGTGTGTCGTGCTGGTTGGCGAGCCGTTGATTCCTCCGGCGAGCGAAGGGCGCGCCTCACGCACTGCCGTGCGGGATTTCACCGCGCAACTGCATGGCCGCCTTCAGGAGTTGTTCGACGAGGCCCAGCGGATGGCCGGCACCTTCTGAACCGCTCAGGGGAACGTCGTCGACGCCACCCGAACAATGAGATCACGCAGTCGCGTCGGATCGTCTGCTCCGCACGTCTCGCGCGCAGAGTGCATTGCAAGCTGCGGGACCCCGATGTCCACCGTTTCGATGCCCATTCGGGTCGCGGTGATCGGACCGATCGTGCTTCCACAGGGCATTGCATTGTTCGACACGAAGTTCTGCAGGGGAATCCCACTGTCGGAAGCGACACGACGCACAAATGATGCGCCACGCGCAGAGGTTGCGTAGCGCTGGTTCGCATTGGTCTTCAAGGCGGGACCCCGGTTGAGCAAGGGGGCATGGGCGGGGTCGTGTCGATCGGGGTAGTTCGGGTGCAGCGCATGGGCGTTGTCAGCCGAGATGCACAACGACGAACGCATGAATTCAAAACGCTGGTCGAGACCGGACCGAGCGCGGAGCAGTTCATCGACAACGACTTCGAGCAAGGGACCCGCAGCCCCGGTGGTGCTTTCCGAGCCGACTTCCTCGTGGTCGAACAGACACATGACGAGTGGACGCACCCCCTCGTGCCCGACGATTGCCTCGGTGGCGGCCCAGCACGACACCAAATTGTCGAGGCGAGCCGATGCAATCATCTCGCCGCCAATGCCCACGCGAGCGGCAGGGTTGACGTCGAAGAGAACGATGTCGAACGCGGCTCGATCGGCATCGGTGATACCGAGCACATCCGACACGAAGTCGTGTTCATCGAGCGCCCAGATGGGACGCATGTGGGTCTGACGTCCGAGCACGAGACCCTTGTCGTTCACTTCACGATCGAGATGAATGGCCAGTTGCGGAATTCGGGCCAAGGCCCGCCGATCGCACACCTTGCGGGCTGTTCCGTCGGAGTCGTAGACCACACCGGCAACTCCGAGATCGCGGTCGAGCCACGAATTCAGCAAGAGTCCGCCGTACAGCTCGACTTCGAGTACCGAGCAGCCCGCAGATCGCGAGGCCTGGCGGGCCTTCAACTTGATGCAGGGCGAGTCGGTGTGCGCGCCGACAAACGTGGCGCCCTCGGCGGTGGTCGCCGCTGCGGGCCAGCTCCATGCGATGATCGCACCGTCACGATGCACTGCTCCCCGCTGCGCAGCGAAGATTTCACGGGTTGTCGTGGCGTGGTCTCCGATCAACCATCCGGCGCCACCCAACCTGTTGACCACGGAATCAACTGCGTGAGCAGGCGACGGTGATCCGTCGAGGAAGGCCAGGAGACCGTCAACAGATGCCACGTGGACGCCCGTCAGGACTTCTGAAAGAGCCCCATCGGGAGGCCGGAGTTGCGTAGGTGGGACGTCTCATTGATCGTGACGATCGACCGTTCACCGCTACGTGCGGCCGCAACGCGGTGAATCGAGGTGTAGTTGGGATAGAAGAAACCCTGCACATTGACGGTGAGGCCGAGAACGTGAACCAGGTAGGCGTTGATCACACCGCCGTGGCAGACAATCGCGATTGTCTGACCCGAATGATCGGCGATCATGGTCTCGATTGCGTTCACACAGCGCTTGTTGAACTCGTCGGGCGACTCTTCGTGAACGTTCCACTCTCCGCGAAGCATGGCTTGCCAACGAGGATCATTCGCGGCCTTCAGTTCCTCGACCGGGACGTACTCGCTCGAGTTCCTGTCCCACTCGGCGACGTCGTCGACGGTGACGATGTTGACACCCTGATTTTGCGCCAATGGCTTCGCCGTTTGTTGGGCCCGCTGCAACGGGCTTGCGTAGACGGCGTGGATCTTTTCGGTCGACAGATATTCAGCCAAGTGCTCGGCCTGAGCGAGACCCTCGGGTGAGAGTTGGGGATCGGCAATACCGGCGTCGAGTTCACGGCGAACGGGGAGGGCGTGGCGAATGAGAAGAAGTTCCATGACGGTCCAACACTAAGCGAATCCGGGCGAATGACCACCGCTGGGGCGGGACATCAACCGCCGGCGGGTGGCGAGTCGAGAGAGAGGGTCACGTCACGACCAAAGAACGTGCAGGTCACGTTCTTTGCCGGCGCATCGACAGACACCGATTGTGAGACGCGTTCGGCGCAGTCGAGCAGCGACGCCCGCTGGCTGTAGATCCCAACCCCGAGGGCAGCGAACACAACCGAAAGGACGAGTCGGACCACGATGGAAGAAATGAAACGGACAATCAACACGATGACTGCGACGCACACGATGATCGCCACGATCGAGCCATTCTTGGCCTGGCTCAGGTTGAGAGCTTGCAGAAACGATTGATCCGGCACACGGCAAATTTATTGACCGGCGACGTGTGCGGGTGGGATGGTGCGGGCCGTAACGTTGCGGCGTGTCGACCAATATTTCATTGTCCAATTCGGCTTCTCCCGAGACCCGTTTGCCCGACGAGACCGTCGAGGTTCAGCACCTTGTTTCGCAAGTTACGGCAGCACTTGCGGCGGGAGACCGGGCGCTCGTCGCTTCGCTCGCAGAACGGCTGGTCAGGGTTGCCCCAAGGAGCTCGTTGACGTGGTGGGTGTGCGGCCTCGCCGCCGACACGGACGTCGCCCGTTATGCGGCGTACCGCGTCGGCTACCACCGTGGACTCGATTCTCTTCGCGCCAACGGCTGGAAAGGTTCGGGTTACGTACGTTGGAACCACGTACCCAATCGGGGGTTTCTGCGCTGCCTGCACGGCTTGCAGCGAATGGCGGGACAACTCGGTGAGTCGGATGAAGAAGAGCGTTGTCGTCTCTTCTTGTTGCAACTCGATCCCTCAGGTGTCCCCGAGTCCGAGATCATTCCGTGACGTTGTGGGGGGTCATCGCCGGTGGACGGGGCGTGCGCTTCGGCCAGCCGAAGATCTCTGCTGTGCACGAGGGACGCACGTTCATCGACCTGTCCCTGGCCGCGATCGACGAGGCGTCGCTTCCCGGTGACCACGTGGCCGTCGGCCTTGCGAGCGACACCCCGGTCACATTCGATTCGAAGAGAATCGTCGTGCGCGACGCGGTGGATTCACCAGGCCCCGCGCATTCGATTGCGCGTCTCGCGGATTGCGCGCTGTCCCATGACGACGATCTCGTATTCATGCCCGTCGACATGCTGCGTGTGAAGCCCGCGACACTGAGACTGTTCGTCGAGCGTCTCCATTCCAATCGCCGCGACGCCCGGGACGTCGTCCTCGTCGCGCGGGCCGACGAAGGCCCGCATTGGGTGCTCGGTGCCGTGCCGCAAAGTCTGCTGCCTCGGATCGTTGCGGGTGGCCAGTCGGTCAACGCCGTTCAGTCACTGTTGAGGTTGTGTCCGCTCGATTACCTCGAGGTCGACAGACGCGAGCTTCTCGATGTGAACACGCCTGATTCGTTGCCGACCGACCAGGGATAGCCTTCACGGAATATCCGCGTCAGAAAGACCCGTCATGGCCATACAGGAAATTTCCGTCCACGAACTCAACGACATTGTCGGGCGCGGCGGCGCCGTCATCGACGTTCGCGAGACCGACGAATACGTTGGAGGGCACGTTCCCGGTGCCGTGAGTGTGCCCCTTTCGGTTCTGACCGAACGCACCGATGCCTTCGCCGACAACGAAACCACGTACGTCATCTGCCAGGCCGGTGGACGAAGCATGCGTGCATGTGAGTATCTGGCCGATCTCGGCAAGTCGGTCGTCAACGTCGCCGGCGGAACAGGGGCGTGGCTCTCCTCAGGCTTCGACGTCGTTTACGGAGAGAATCCGCGTTGAGTTCCACGGCAGCCGGCTGGCTCGACAGCGACGTCGCCGTCGCTGATTTGGCGAAGAGGTTGAAGTCGGTCGAGGTGTACTGCCTCGACACCGAATTTCACCGTGAGCGCACCTACTTCCCGCAGCTGGCACTCATTCAGATCAATGTCGGTGGCGAGATTTTCTTGGTCGACCCCACAATGATCAGCGAGTCGAGCATTGTTGAACTGTTCGACAACGAAGCTCTCGTGATTCTTCATGCCGCACAACAAGACCTGGACGTTCTCCAATTGACCTGCGACGTTCGACTGAAGCAGATTTTCGACACACAGATTGCCGCAGGCTTCGTTGGCTATGCCACGCCGTCCCTTTCGTCTCTGGTGCAACGCGAACTCGGCATTTCCCTGCCGAAGGGCGACCGTTTGACCGACTGGCTACGGCGTCCGCTCTCGGACGAACAATGCATCTACGCCGCGGCGGACGTCGAGCATCTTCCCGCCCTCTTCGACTCGATCACCGCCCAACTCAACGAGGCGGGTCGCAGCGCCTGGGCTGCCGACGCGTGCAGGGAACTGGTTGAACGTCCGTCTTCTCTCGTTGATCCTGCGAACGCGTGGATGCGCGTGAAGGACGTCCGAACCCTGAAGCCGCGGGCGCGTGGCGTTGCCCAAGCGGTTGCCGAATGGCGCGAGGCGAGAGCACAGAAACTGAACATCCCTGTTCGCCACGTTCTTGCCGATCTCGCCCTTCTCGGCATTGCTCAACGAGCTCCACGCACCGTCGAGGAGCTGGCTCAATCCCGCGGAGTGGATGGCCGCTACACCAAAGGTTCGATTGCCCGCGAAATCCTCGATGCCGTCGACAAGGGTCGCGAGACCGAGGTTGCGTTTCCCCGCAACGACGTCGAAGAGTTCGACCGGGACCTGCGCCCGGCCGCAACCCTCATGTCGGCGTGGATCAGCGAAGTCGCGGCGCGGGAAAAGATCGAGACCGCGATCCTGGCCACCAGGGCGGACATCATCGACTATCTCCGTGGATTGCCCTCGGCGCGCCTCAGGTCGGGTTGGCGGGCCGACCTCATCGGCACCGACCTGGACGATTTGGTGGCGGGAACGGCCGGTATTGCCTTCGATGGCTCCGGGGGATTGCGTCTCATCAGGGGATGAAACCCATTTTTGGGAGCCTCGCGGGGTAGGCTCGGAGTTCGTTGTTGCTCGGTCGGTCAGCGTCCGAGTCCATTGCGAAGAATTCGGAGCCCTCACGTGAAAAAGGGTCGTCATCGTCGCTTCG
>CAZKVD010000003.1:0-51316 GCA_964556145.1 uncultured Bifidobacterium sp.
ACGCAAGGCCGACATCGTGGGTATCAACCCGAAGATCGTCGGCCGATCGATCAACCCCCGGTCGATGGCGACGGCAGCTGCCGATGTGGTCGATGAAAAGATCAGGTTCATCAAGGCAGGCGCCGGAGAAAGGTTCGACGACATCGAGCTCTCGCTGCAGGTCTTCGTAACAGTGGTCACCGACGACCCGAAGGGAGTCGCCGAGAAGTACGCACCTGCGTTCGGCCTGCCGCCGGAAGTTGTACTGACGGCGCCGTACTTCCAGATCGGTAGTGTCGCCCAGATCACCGAGAATCTCATCTCACTGCGCGAGCGTTGGGGAATCAACTACATCGCGTTCCAACAGGACGCGACGGCTGCGATGGCACCCGTCGTTGCCGAGCTCAGCGGCAAGTGACCACCGACCGCTCGGTCGTCAATCCGCGCATCGCGCCGTTCGGCACGACGATCTTCGCCGATATGTCGGCGTTGGCGGTCGAACTTGGCGCGGTGAATCTGGGTCAGGGGTTTCCCGACACAGATGGTCCTGCTGACGTGCTCGACGTGGCGATTGACGCCATTCGATCGGGCCTGAATCAGTATCCACCCGGGCCGGGGATGAAGGTGTTGCGCGATTCGATTGCTCAGCACCAGAAGCGTTTCTACGGGCTGGAATACGACGTTGATTCCGAAGTGCTGGTGACGGCCGGTGCAACCGAGGCGATTGCTGCTGCGGTTCTTGGCCTCTTGCAGCCCGACGACGAAGTCATCGTCTTCGAGCCGATGTACGACAGTTACCAGGCGTGTATCGCGCTCGCGGGCGCCAAGGTCGTTCCGGTGTTGCTTCGCCCACCGAACTACCGGCCCGATCTGGGGGAACTACGCGCAGCCGTCGGCCCGAGAACCAAGGCGATTCTCGTCAACTCTCCGCACAACCCGACCGGGATGATTTTGAACGATGATGAACGCCGAGAGATTGCGTCGTTGGCCGCCGAATACGACCTCGTGATTCTTTCCGACGAGGTGTACGAGCATCTGGTCTTCAACGGTGTTCGGCACCGCAGCATGGCCGAGTTCCCCGGGGCCCGCGAACGGACGATCGTCGTGTCGAGTGGAGGAAAGACCTTTCGCACGACGGGATGGAAGATCGGTTGGACCTGCGGGCCCTCCAATTTGATCTCGGCTGTGCGCGCTGCCAAGCAGTTCTTGACCTACGTCAACGGAGGGCCCTTCCAGCCTGCTATTGCCGCTGGTTTGCAGCTGCCGAATTCGTATTTCGACGAGGTTGCTGCCGATCTTCAGGCGCGACGTGACCAACTTGTTCCCGCTCTTCAATCGGTCGGATTCGATGTGTTTCCGACATCCTCGACCTACTTCGTGACGGTTGATGCCAACGCAATCGCCCCCGGTGCCGATGGGCGTGATTTCTGTCGACGTATGGCCCGCGAGGCCGGGGTCGTCGCAATTCCGAACGTGGTCTTCTACACAGATGAGCACAAGGACTATGGGCGAAGCTTGATTCGCTTTGCATTCTGCAAACGCGAGGCAGTGGTCGCCGAGGCCTGTGAGCGTCTGGGAAGATGGAAGCCGTGAAGGTCGCCGCAATTCAGCACGACATTGCGTGGCTCGACCGTGAGGCAAACTTTGCCCGCCTCGAACCAATGATCCGTGAAGCCGCAGGCGAGGGTTCGCGCCTGGTCGTGTTGTCGGAAATGTTCTCGACGGGGTTCGCCATGGGCGACGAATGGGCAGAAGCGCTTCCCGAGCAGTCCGGGGGCGCGTCGTCACGGTTTCTTTGCGACATGGCGCGCGCAAATGACGTCTGGATCGTCGGCTCGTGTCCCGAACGTCGACCCGGTGAGGAGCTTCCCGCCAACACGCTTGTCGTGGCGGGGCCTTCGGGTGAGACGTATCGCTACGAGAAGATTCACCCCTTCACCTACGGAGGCGAGGATCGTTACTTTCGTCGTGGGCAATCGCACCTCACCGTCGACATCGACGGACTGTCGGTCAGTTGTTTCGTGTGTTACGACCTTCGGTTCGCCGACCACTTTTGGCAGTTGGCAGACACGACCGATTTGTATGTGGTGCCCGCGAATTGGCCTGCATCCCGAGGTGCGCATTGGTCGACACTTCTCGCTGCACGTGCAATCGAAAACCAGGCATATGTCATTGGTGTGAACAGAGTGGGAAGCGGAGGATCCCTGGTGTACGGAGGCGGCTCGCGGATTGTCGGTCCGTTCGGTGAGGAACTGGCGACTGCGGAAGCAGTCGAGACCATCATCTACGCCGACGTCGAGAAGTCGCACGTTGCCGCGACGCGCTCGACGTACCCGTTCCTTCGCGACCGTTGACTTTCAGCGCAGGCGGGGCCAATTGGTGAAGCGCTCGAGCGCTGCCAGGGTTGACTCCATCGCGTCGGGATGAACCGGATGTGAGATCAGGAAACCCTGGGCCTTGCCGCAACGAAGATCGGCGAGTGACTGAAGCTGGCGGATGCTTTCGACACCCTCGGCCACGGTGTCGAGACTGAGAGCGTCGGCCATCGCGATGATCGTCTTCACAAGGGAACGGGCGTTGACGTCGTCGGCTATGCCCGAGATGAATGCGCGGTCGATCTTCAGGCGCTGAATGGGGAAGCGCTGAAGCAACGACAGGGACGAGTAGCCCGTACCGAAATCGTCGATCGCCACGCGCACGCCGATCGAGTTCAAGCGACGCAAGGTGGCAAGGGCCTGTTCGGGTTCGGCGATCATCACTCCTTCGGTGACCTCGAGCCACAGCTGTTGGGGTTCGATACGCGAGCGAGTCAGCGCTTCGCTGACCACGGCGGTGAAGTTCGGGTCGTGGAGCTGGCGCGGTGACACGTTGACAGACATCGACGCCGTGGCAGGGCAGACTCCTCGGTCGATCCATTCACGCAGGTGGGACAAGGCTTCGAGCAGAGCCCACGCACCGATGGGAAGGATGGTTCCGGTCTCTTCGGCGATGGGAATGAACTCCGCCGGTGAGACGCTCGTGCCGTCTTCTTGCTCCCATCGCATCAGCGCCTCGAAGCCCACAACGTCACCGAGGTCGATGTCGATGATCGGTTGGTGCACAAGACGCAGCTCGCGCCGTTCGAGCGCACGGTACAACGCCGTCTCGAGGGACAGGCGCTGGGTGACGCGCTCGAGCATCGAGTCGTCGAAGATTGCGATGCAGTTGCGTCCCGAATCCTTGGCGCGGTACATCGCCGTGTCGGCGTTGCGCAGCAATTCTTCGGCCGAGAGTGCACCATTGGCCAGGCCGAGGGCGACTCCGATGCTCGCAGAAACAAAAACGTCACCGGGTTGGACTTGCAGTGGTTCGTGGAAAACGGCCAGAACCTTCTCGGCGAGCTGCATCGCGTCGGCGGTTCCCCGAGACTCGGGATCCAGTACCACGAATTCGTCACCGCTGATTCGACCGACGCTCGCCCGATCGGGAAGCGCGTTGCGAAGTCGTCGGGCCACGGCAAGGAGAACGTCGTCGCCGGCGCCGTGGCCGAGTGAGTCGTTGATGTTCTTGAATCGGTCGACGTCGATGAAGAGCACGGCGGGGCGTCGATCTGCGCGCCACGACTGTTCCAGAGCATCGGAGATGAGATCAAGCATCAGGTTGCGGTTGGGCAACTGCGTGAGCGGATCGGTTTGGGCAAGGCCAATGAGAACCGCTTGGGACTTGGCGTTGTCGCGTACCGCCTGGATGACCCGCGCGGTGACTGCGGCCGCCAGGACGAAAAGGGACACGGTGCGCACGACGCGGTCGAGTCGGTCGGCGGGGTCGATCATTGAAATGACGACCACGGGCACGATGAGGGCAAGTGTGGTCAGGACGAGACGACCGAAGAGTGGGCGACGAAGCCGGATCGACCCCCGTTGGCTGAGTCCTCGCACCGAGGGATGAAGGAACGTCGCGGACGCGAGAAACAGACACGTTACGTAAGGGGCGTTGGCGAAACGGGACGAGACCGACGCGTGGCCCGATTTGTCGAGGGCGTAGAGGAGATCCCCGATGAGCGAAAGACCGATCGCACCCGACAACAGCCAGATGGATGCCGTTCGGTTGGCGTCGGAGAACAGCAGACTGGCGAGGAGGAACAGCACAACGGTGCTCGTGGCGAGGGTGAGGCCGCGTAGCGCGGTGACAACGTTCGGTTCAACGAGTGCATCGATCGAGGGTTGGATGAGGAAGACCCAGATCAGAATCCATGTGCCGAGCGCAACGATGAGGCCGTCGCCAAGTGATCGTGTGAGCGACGTGCCGCTTCGCCGCACCGTCACAACCAGCAGCGCCGAAGCGAGCGTGACCTGCACGCCGAGGAAACCTGCCTCGCTGGCGATTCGCACCGAGGTTCCGCCGTCAAGTGCATCGAGTACCTGCGCCAGGACGGAAAAGGCCACGGTGGCGAGAACAAAGGCCCAAGTGGGAGTGGACGGCTTGTGCATGGCAAGCCCGAGGACAACCCCCATCGCCAGTTGAATCGTGGCCGCAAGGTAGAGGCCGTCGCCAACATTGGAATCCGCGACAAAGACGTGGGTCAGCCCCGCAATCAGGCCGAGGGCAACGAGGGCCAAGGCAAGGCGTGAAAAGCTTGTGCGCACTGGATTTCGAGCGTACACATGCCCGCTTTTGCGGAGTGGGATTGACTAGTCTGGCCGTGGGCGGAGGTTGACCCGAATCGAACCTCCATGCACGTCACTCGACATTCTGCAATCGCTGATCCCCAGTTGATCGAGCGTCTTTGGGTTCTTTATTCGCGCGCCTATCTTCCGATGGTCGAGGAAACGGTCACGCACGAGATGCTCGATCGCGTCGAATTCGCCGAGCAACTGCGTTCTCCGGTGAACCGCGTCTGGGTGGTTTGGGACGCCAGTCTCCCGGTGGCGATGACCGTCATCTCGACCGATATTCGCGCGACGCGCTGGCTATCCGAACACTTCTTCGCCCGTCATTTCCCCGACCGGTACGCGGCGGGTCAAGTTCACTACGTGGTCTGGGCCGTCGTCGATCCGGGCTATGTCGCGCGGGGTGCGGTGTTCCATCTGGGTCGAAATTGTCTGGCCGTCGAGGCAGAAGAGGGCGCACTGCTGGTTTTCGACACACCCGAGGTGAACCAGCCGAACGACAAGGGTGGGTCGGCGGAGTTGCTCTTGCGCCTGGCACGCATGGTGTCCGACGCCGAACTCGTGCCGATTTCGGTGCAGCGGTACTTCGCGATCAGTTTCCCGACCTCGCCCCGCTACCGTGATGGGGCAGATGTCGAACACCTTCTCCAGCGCCCGCTCGGTTGACGTCGTCGTCCCCGGCGCCCACCTGATGGCCGATCTCCTCGGCTCCCGCGACGAAAACCTTCGTCTGGTCGAGCGTGCGTTCCCCGAGGCCGATGTTTCGGTGCGCGGCAACGTGATCCACATCGACGGTCAGCGGACAGACGTCGTGGGTCGGCTCTTCGAAGAGTTGGTGAGCCTGCTCCAGCGTGGCGAAACACTCGATACGACCGTCGTCGGACGTTCGATCGAAATGGTGCGCAACGACCAGAGTCCGAGCGCCGTTTTGTCGGACCAAATCGTGAGGGTCGCCAAGGGCCGAGCAGTCAAGCCCAAAACTGCGGGACAAAAGCGATACGTCGATGCGATCCGCGAAAACGTCATCACGTTCGGGTTGGGTCCGGCGGGTACGGGAAAGAGCTGGCTCGCCGTCGCCATGGCTGTGCAGGCGTTGCAGGCAAAGCAAGTGCAACGCATCATCCTCACGCGCCCCGCCGTCGAGGCGGGCGAGCGTCTCGGCTTCCTGCCGGGTGACCTGATGGCCAAGATCGATCCGTACCTGCGGCCGCTGTACGACGCGCTGTACGACATGCTCGAGCCCGAGGCTGCGGCCAGGTTGGTCGAGCGTCAGGCAATCGAAGTGGCGCCGCTTGCGTTCATGCGCGGTCGAACTCTGAACAACTCGTTCATCATTCTCGACGAGGCCCAGAACACAACGCCGGAACAGATGAAGATGTTCCTCACGCGCATCGGGTTCAATTCGCGCGTCGTGGTGACCGGCGACATGACCCAGGTCGACGTTGCGCAGGGCAAGAGCGGTCTGTTCGACCTCGAGCGCATCCTGACCGGCATTGACGGTCTTGCCTTTGTACACCTGAACAAGAGCGACGTTGTCAGGCATCGCATCGTGGCCGACATCGTCGCCGCCTACGAAGACGCCGGCCGGAACTGAGTCTGCAATGGTGGGTTTCCTGTCACGTTCGCGTCGTTCGCGTCGCATCGGTGGCGAGGGTTCGGTGCAAGTGTTCGTCGCCGATGAGCAGTCGGGTGTTGCGATTGATGTCGATCGTTGGCGTCGACTGGCGCTCGACGTCCTTCGGGCGGAAGGCGTTCGCGGCGCCGCCGAATTGAGTCTGATCTTCGTCGACGAGGCAACGATCGCCGAGATGAACCGTGTCCACATGGGTAAGGATTCGCCAACCGACGTGCTCGCTTTCCCCATCGATGCTGTCGTGATCGACGAGTCGCCCGGTCCTGGTCGGGCATCGCGGGGTCCCGACCGCGAAGGTCCCGACGGCGACGACTTTCCCTTGCTTCTCGGGGACGTCGTGGTGTGTCCCGAGGTGGCGGCGCGCCAGGCTCCATCGCATGCCGGAACCTTCAACGACGAGATCGCTCTGCTGGTGACGCACGGCGTGCTGCACGTTCTGGGTTACGATCACGCCGATGACGACGAGCGAATCGCCATGCGGGCTCGTGAGACCTCGCTCCTTGCAGAACACCATTGGCACGGCGAAGTGCCCGAGGATTTTCGCATCGAACACCCCGACGACGTTCCCGAACCCCGGCTCGGTGACGTGAAGTGAAGATGTCCTCCGCCGCCCTTGTGGCGGCGACCCCAAACGGTGCCGACTGGGGAATGATCATCGCGATTCTCGTGATCCTGGTCGTTCTGGTGTTCCTGGCGGCAGCCGAGATGGGTCTGTCGAAGATGACGAAGCCCAAGGCAGCTGCAATGGCCGACCAGGGGTTGAAGTCGGGTCGCGCTCTTTCGCGTCTGGTCGAGGAGCCTGCCCGTTGGGTGAATCCGATCCTTCTCACCGTGAACGTTTGCCAAACGGTTCAAGCCACGCTCACGGGTGTCGTTGCGGGTCGGCTGTTCGGTGCCGCGGGCGTTGTGATCGGCATCGCTCTCAACGTTGTCGTCTTCTACGTCTTTGCCGAAGCAGTGCCGAAGACCTACGCGGTCATTTATCCCGAGAAGGCCGCCTTGCTGTCTGCGCGTCCCGTGTGGGCGTTGGCCAATTTCTGGCCGCTACAGGTCGTGTCTCGTGGCCTCATTTCGCTGACCAATGTGATCGTGAAGGGCAAGGGCCTCCAACAGGGGCCATTCGTCTCCGAGCAGGAATTGCTCGGCATCGTCGAGGCGGCGGCGCAGGACGAAGTGATCGAACACGAAGAACGCGAACTGATCGAATCAATCATCGAATTCGGCGACACGGTTGTGCGCGAGGTCATGGTGCCCCGTCCCGACATGGTGACGATCGACAGCAACCTCACTGTTACCGAAGCACTTGACGTTGCAATCAGCGAGGGCTACAGCCGTCTCCCCGTGATTCGGGAACTCGATGACGACATCGACGTCGTCGGTTTGGCGTTTGCAAAGGACTTGATGCGCGCCGAACGCGAAGGTCGGGGAGGCGAACCGATATCCGCCCTCGTGCGCGAGGTTCGCGTCGTTCCCGAGAACAAACCGGTCAGTCGTTTGATGCGGGAAATGCAGACCGACAAGTTCCACATGGCGATCGTTGCCGACGAACACGGGTCGATTGCCGGCATCGTGGCGCTCGAGGATTGCCTCGAGGAGTTGGTTGGTGAAATCGTCGACGAGTTCGACCAGGAAGAGCAGGAGATCCGACGTCTTCCGAATGGCGATTATCTCGTCGTCGGCAAGGCATCGGTCGGCGACGTGAACGACTTGCTCGAGACACGTCTGCCCGACGATGACTGGGACACCATCGCAGGCTTCGTCTTCAACATGCTCGAGCACGTTCCCGTGCCGGGCGAATACGTCGACCGCGATGGTTGGCGATTCGCCGCCGAATCGGTCGAAGGCCGTCGCATCGCCGTCGTGCGCATTTCCGCCCGCCCGTCGGCCGACTAGGTTGTCGCGATGGACGTGACACTGACGGGAAAAGTTGCCCTTGTAACGGGTGCATCAAAGGGGATCGGCCTTGCGATCGCCAAATCCCTCGCCGAGAGCGGAGCCAAGGTGATGTTGTCGTCGCGCAAAGAGGAGCAATTGCGTACGGCGGCCGCAAGCATCAGCGGTGACACCGAAGTCTTCGCCGCCAATGCAGGAGACCTCGATGCCGCGAGCCGCTGCATCGACGCCACGATCGAACGCTTCGGGTCCCTCGACGTACTCGTGAACAATGCTGCGACTAATCCGTATTTCGGCAAGACGCTGGGCGTCGACGAGGGCCGTTTCGACAAGACATTCGACGTGAACGTGAAGGCTCCATTGTTCTGGTCGAAGATGGCGCACGAGCGCTGGATGAAGGACCACCCCGGTGTCATCCTCAACATTGCGTCGGTCGGCGGGATGCGTGCCGAGGTTGGCCTCGGTGTTTACAACCTCACCAAAGCGGCACTCATTCACATGACGCGGCAGTTGGCCAGCGAGCTCGGTCCGAGTCGGGTCGTGGGCATCGCGCCGGGCCTGGTGAAAACCGATTTCGCGGCGGTGCTGGTCGACAATTTCGGTGAGACGCTCGCCGCCCGTCTTCCGACCAAGCGGTTGGGCGAGCCCGAGGACATTGCGAATCTCGCCACGTTCCTGGTCAGCGATGCGGCCAGTTGGATTACCGGCGAAACCTACGTAATCGACGGAGGGGCCGGCGTCGCAAGCGGCGGCTGACGATCACACGCCAAGACGAGCTGCATGCACTGCAATCGGGCGTGAGCCGAGCACGAGGGCGCACACCATGATGATCCCCCCGATGGTGAAGGGTGCGGCGTAGCCGTGTCCCTTGGCTATGAAGCCGCCGATTGCCGATCCGACCGCGATGAATCCCGTGCCGATGAACCGGTAGGCGGAATTGACGCGTCCGAAGAGATCGCTCGGAATGATGCGCTGTCGCAGTGACACGGTTGACACGTTCCACACGGTGCCGGCAATCGAAGTGGCCGCAGATGCCGCAACTGCAACCGGAACGTTGCGCCAGATTCCCAAGACGAGGCTCGACAAGGCAAAGACTCCGTAGGGCAGAACGATCGTCGCCGATGTGCCCCACCGCGATGCGATCCGGTCTCCGGTGAGGCCACCGACGATCGACCCGGCGCTCATCACGGCCAAGAGAACGCCGTAACCGCGACCAGTGACGCCGAGTTCGTCGCTTGCGTATTTGACAAAAAGTGCCTGACCCATCATCGTCGCCATGTTGCAAATGCCCAGCATCACCGCCATTGCGCGAAGTAGGCGGTGAGCAAAGAGCCAGCGCATCCCCGCAGCGAGTTGTCTGACAAACGAGGTTGGTTCGCTGACCTGTTCCGGATGTGCCTCAGGGATCGTCGTTTTGATCGAGGCGACCAAGTAAGCCGCAACGCCGAAAGAGGCGGCATTGACTGCAAAGGGGGTTCCGATTGCCGCAACGAAAGCCCATGCCCCCAATGGAAGACCCAGGAAGGTGTTGCAGACGACCTCTGTTGCGAACAGACGCCCGTTGGCTCGTTGCAGTTGGTCGGCCGGAACAATCGCAGGCAAGAAGGCCTGCGCGGACATGTCGAAAATCACCTCGCAGACGCCGACCAACGTGATGACACCGATCAGAACTCCGATCGAGATCGAACCCGTTGCTGCGAGGGTTGCAATGACCGCAAAGAGGGCACACCGAGCCACGTTGGCCCTGACCATCAGGGTGCGGCGATCGAGACGGTCGATGACGACACCCAATGGAAGCGACAAGACCAGCCAGGGCAATGTCGCGCCGACGCCGACGAGAGCGATGAGTCGTGGGTCGTTGGTGAGTGATGCCGCCAACAGCGGACCGGCCGCGGCATCCATTCCGTCTCCGATGTTCGAAATGCCCGAGGCGATCCATTGCCTCTTGAACGCCGGGGGAAATGTCACCCGTTCGACACTAGTTGTTCCACCAGAGCGCGTCGGACGACCTTGCCGAGGAGAGTGCGAGGTAATGCATCGACGAGGACCAATTGCCTCGGCGCACAGTAACGAGGGAGATCCCGAGCCACGTGTTCGCGAATCTCTTCGAGTGAAATTTTCTCGTCTGCCTTGACGACCACCCAGGAAGTGACGCGTTGTCCCCATTCGGGGTCGTCGACCCCGGCAACGGCGCACTCGCTGATTGCGCTGTGGCCGAGCAGCGAGCGCTCGACGGCGTCCGGCCACACCTTTTCGCCGCCCGTGACGATCATGTCTCCCCGACGTCCGTCGACTTCGAGCAAATTGTCGACGATGCGGCCGACGTCGTTGGTGTGCAGCCATCCGTCGGCGTCGATCGGAGAGGGCAAATTGTCGTTGCGATAGCGCGACATCATCATCGGCCCCTTCAGTAGAACCTCGCCATCGTCGGCGATGCGGACCGAGACACCCGGTATCGGCCGTCGGTCGTAGACGACGCCACCACATGACTCGGTGAGGCCGTAGGTGACCGTCGTGTTCGGCGGAATAACACTTGGCGGACGAGCCCCGCCGAGAAGAATGCGCTCGAAAGCCGAGGCATCAATCCGCAGCAGTGCGGTTGCCACCAGTGACACATGCGTCGCGCCGGTTGTTGCCGCCATGGACGCGTCGAAACCGTCGTGGATCGTCAAGGTCGCACCCGTGTGCCACGCGCGGGTGAGCACACCGAACCCTCCGATGTGTGACAACGGAAGGCACGCCAGCCAGTGGGACTCGGCACCGCATCGGAGTGCGGCAGAGCTGGCAAGCGACGCGGAGCGCAGGCCGAAATGCGTGTGGACGATGCCCTTCGGATCTCCCGACGTCCCGCTGGTCGCAATGACTAGTGCATCAGCGTCCTGCATCGGCTCGCTCTTGCGACCGAGATTGGCTCTGCCGTGGTCGTCGAGAACGGCGTGGACGCCCAGCGCATCGACGAGGGATTGTTTCGCGGGCCGGGGCAGGCGCTGGTCAACCACGAGAATTGCATTGCCGCTGTCCCATTCGCGACGAACCGCGTCGGCGACCTGCATGGTCGATGACAAGTCGAGGGCAACGAGGTCGCGCACGGTCACAGCGTAGGGTGGTCGGCGTGAATCGATGGATCGCCGGTGCCCGACCGCGCACCTTGCCTGCCGCGATTGTCCCTGTGGTCGTTGGTTTGGGCGTCGCAGCCGGTCGTGACAACGTGAACTGGTGGCTGGCTGCCCCCGCCCTTGTCGTCAGTCTTGCGCTTCAAGTCGGCGTGAACTACGCAAACGATTACAGCGACGGCATCCGCGGTACCGACGACACGCGTGTCGGTCCCTTGCGCCTGGTTGGATCGGGTTTGGTTGAGCCGGGTCGGGTGAAGCGCGCGGCGCTTGCTTCTTTTTCGGTTGCCGCGGCGGCTGGCCTCGTGATCGCGTTGTCGACTTCGTTGTGGTTGCTCTTGGTCGGTGTCGCTGCAATCGCAGCGGCATGGTTCTACACCGGAGGAAAGCATCCGTACGGCTATCACGGCCTTGGCGAGGTTTTCGTTTTCGTTTTCTTCGGCGTCGTGGCGACCGTAGGGTCCACTTTTGCCGTCACCGAATCGCTGCCCAGCCTGGCCTGGTTGGCCAGCATTCCGGTGGGTTGTCTGGCCTGTGCGCTTCTCGTCGTGAACAACCTTCGTGACATCCCGACCGATGTGGTCTCGGGCAAGCGCACACTTGCCGTGCGTCTCGGAGATGCGCGAACGCGCGATTTCTACGGTGTCTTGTGTGGTGTCGCGGCACTGTTCGTGGTCTTGTGCGGAGTCCAGCGCCCGGCCGCGGTTGTGGGGCTCGTGGGGCTCGTCACGGTGATGCCAGCGTTGCGCATGGTTCGATCGGGTGCCACGGGGCGGGATCTCATTGCCGTCCTCGGTGCCACGGGGCGTGCGCAGCTTCTGTTTGGCATGATGTTCACGATTGGCCTCGTCATCGGGCGCTGAGGCTCAGCGAAGGAACACCGACAACAGGGAGCCGAATTCGGAAGACCGCTCGAACGGCACGGCGTGCCCGGCGCCGGGAAACTCGACGTGCTTCGCGTTCGAGCCGATCAGCTCGGCCATTCGCTTGCCGATTGCAGTGAACTTGGTGTCAAGGGTGCCGGTGACGATGAGCACGGGCATTTCGAGCTCATGGAGGCGACTCCACAATGGGTCCTGTCGGCCCGTGCCCATCGTCTCGAGGCTCGTGGCGAGGCCTTCTGCAGTGTTTGCCCTGCGGATCTCGTCAGTATCGGAATTGCGCGGCAGGGACGAGAACATTGGTTGTGAGGTCCACTCGGTGATGAATTCGTCGATACCTATCGCACGAATGTGATCGGCGAGTCGTGCGTCATCGGCGCGCCGCGCCGCACGCTCGTCCTCGTTGTCGATTCCGGCCGTCGCGCTGCAGAGCACAAGATGAGAAACCGATTCGGGGTGGGCCAGAGCGAGGTGAAGTGCGACTCGACCGCCCATTGAGTACCCGACGTATGCCGCAGTCGAGAACTCTGCGACGAGGACGTCGGCGGTCGTTGGAAGATCGGCAACGACATTGCCTGCAATACCGTGACCCGGAAGGTCGGGTGCGTCAATTGGTGCGCGGGTCGATGTCGACTCCATCACCGGCACCCAAATTGCTCCCGCTTGGGTGAAGCCGTGCAGAAGGACGATGCGACGAGGAATCATCGAGCAGTCGTCATTCGCCGGCTGCAGCCTTGTCGTGCATCCGCTTCAGCGCACGGGCAAAGACTTCGACATCCTGGGCGCCGGGTATGGCCCAGCGCCCGTCGATCACGAAAGTCGGTACTGCGGTGATTCCCAGTTCACCGGCTTCGATGATGTCGCGGCGGACCTCGGCGTCGCCTTCGTCCGAATCGAGCCAGCCACGTGCGGTCTCCGCGGGGATACCCGCGGCCGACGCCGCGTCGAGCAGAACGTCGTCGTCGGCAACGTTGTAGCCATTCGTGAAGTAGGCCTCGAGCAGGCGTTGCTTCATTGCCCCCTGTGCGGCGGGGCCGAAGTGGGTGAGGGCGAGGTGCATCATGCGGTGGGCGCGCAGAGTATTGGCACGCACCGCGCGGTCCATGTTGAAAGTGATGCCGGACTCGCGCGCGACGGTGGTCACATGGTCGATGATCTTTGCTGCCTTTTCGGGGCCCCCGAACTTGCGTGCGTAGGCATCGAGAACGGGCATGGTTCCCCCGACGGGCGCGCTCGGGTCGAGTTGGAACGGACGAAAAGTGACTTCGAGGTCGAGTTCGATACCCTCGTCTGCAAGGCTCTGTACGGCGTCTTCAAAGCGCTTCTTGCCGATGTAACACCATGGGCAAACAACATCAGACCAAATCTCCACCAACATGTCCGACACGATAGACCCACACTCAGTCGCCGATGCACAGGCGAGCTTCTGTTCGACGTTGGTCGACGAATGGGTGCGTCTCGGTGTCAAGCATGCCTTCGTTGCTCCCGGTTCTCGGTCGACTCCAATGGCCCTTGCTCTCGCGAGCGAACCGAGAATTCGTACCGAGGTCTTCCTCGATGAACGGGGCGCGGCCTTTGCGGCCCTCGGGTCCGCTTTGGTCAGTGGGGCGCCGGCCGTTGCGCTGTGCACGTCGGGTACTGCTGCAACCCATTTCCATGCAGCTGTCGTCGAAGCCCATCTCTCGGCCGTGCCGTTGATCGTCTGTACCGCGGATCGGCCGCCCGAGCTTCGCGACGTCGGTGCGGCTCAAACGATCAACCAAACCGAGCTCTACGGTTCGGCCGTCCGTTGGTTCCATGACCCGGGAGTTGCATCGTTCGACGCAGCCCATACGTGGCGGGCGCTGGCCGACCACGTCGTGGCGCGGGCCACGGGACCCGTGCCCGGCCCCGTTCATCTGAATCTGCCGTTCCGCGAGCCCTTGGTGGGCTCGGCACGTGTGGTCGCACCCACACGAAGCCACGACGGTCCGTGGTCGGGACATCTTCATGCCAAGGCTCTGCTGACCGACTGGGAAATCGACGACCTCGCGCACAGGTTGGTGGGTCGTCGGGGTGTGATCGTTGCCGGTGACCCGGGTTGCGGTTACGCGATCACGGCGTATGCGGCGGCAGCGACGGTTCTTGCGTCCGTTCTGGATTGGCCTCTGTTGTCGTGTCCCCGGAGCGGCACGCGCAACGAAGGTGGCAACATCGTCAGTCACTTCGATGGAATCGTCCGCAGTGAATCCGCGGCGAGTGTCCTCCGACCGGAAGTGGTTCTGCGCCTCGGTGCACCTCCGGCATCAAAGGTGTTGGGTCAGTGGTTGAAGTCGACCAATGCCGAACAGGTCATCGTGCACTCGCCGGGAACTTTTCATGATCCCGACCACTTGGTCGATGTACACATCGAAGCCGACGTTGCGAACACGGTCGATCGCCTCTGTTTGGCGGCTTCCCGGTTGAGGACGAACGGTGACCCTGCTGACAGCGATACCGGATCATGGGGGTTGCTGTGGCAATCAGCCGAGCGTGCCGCCGAAGCAGTCATTTCATCGACGCTCGATGCCGCCACCGGCTTGAGCGACGTTCACGTGGCACGCGAAGTAGCGGCGGCTTCCCGAATCGTTGTCGCCAGTTCATCGATGCCGATCAGGGACATCGAATGGTATGCGTCGACCGGTGACGGGTTGCTCGTGTATTCAAACCGCGGGGCGAACGGTATCGATGGTGTCATTGCAACGGGGATCGGCGTGGCAACGGAGTTGGGTGCGGCGACCATCTATCTCGGCGACGTGGCGTTCCTTCACGATGTTTCCTCGTTGGCCTTGTTGGCAAAGCGTGAGCTCGACGTTCGAATCGTCGTCACCAACAACGATGGTGGAGCCATTTTCTCCTACCTACCTCAGGCCACTTCCTTGCAGGCCGACACATTTGAGATGCTCTTCGGCACACCGCACGGCCTCGATGTTGCGGCGATCGCGACTTCTTTCGGGTTGGAGACGAAGCGACCCTCGACGGTCGACGAGATGCAATCAGCGCTCCGACAGTCGGGTCCGTTGGTGATCGTTGTCGACACCGATCGGGGTGCGAATCACGCCCTTCACGGTGCCTTGAACTCGGCCATCGCCCACGCGGTCGACGCTGCGGTCACGGCCGGATGATGGCCGACAACATCGCCTGAAACTTGGCCTGGGTTTCCGCCAGTTCAGACTGGGGTTCGCTGTCGGCGACGATTCCTCCGCCGGCGAACAAGCGGGCGGAAAGCCCATCGCGCGAGATTTCGGCACATCGAATGGTGACTGCGAAGGTTCCGTCACCCGATGCGTCGCACCAACCCACCGCTCCGCCGTACAGGCCCCGATCCATGCCCTCGACCCGTCGAATGAGATCGACTGCCGATTCACGCGGGTAGCCACCGAGCGCCGGGGTGGGACACAAGAGCCGCGCGATCTCAAGGACGTGCGTCGAGGAGCTGAGACGGCCCTCGACCCGGGTTCCGAGGTGCTGGACATTTGCGACCGCCACAACCGAAGGCTCGGGTTCCCAGTCGAGATACGAACAAAAGGGCAGGAGGGTGTCATGAACCATGTCGACGACCACGCGGTGTTCGATTTGGTTCTTGTCACTGGCGACGAGATCGGCAGCGAGTCGTTCATCGGTAGCTGGATCGCCCGTGCGGGCCGTCGTACCCGCAAGGGGATTGCTGCGAACTGTGTCTCCGACCACTTCGATGAGAAGCTCGGGTGATGCGCCGATCAAGTTGTCGACGCAGTACCGGTAGCTCGATCCAAACGCAGACTTCAGGCGCAACATGACGGCCCGTACGTCGATCGGCTCGGTACCGACGACGCGGATGTCGCGTGCGATCACCGCCTTGGTGATTTCGCCACGTCTTACGGCGTCTCGGGCAGCCACGACCGCTGCGATGTAGGTGTCGATGGATGTGATCGGACCCACCGTGAACTCCGAAGCCCGAACTGCTGGTGCCGCGAGTTTGGCCGAGATTGTTCCGCGCAGGCGCTCGAGTTCCCCTTCGGAGGTTCCCTGCTCATCACCCACGACGACGAGATGCGCTGTTCCGTCGCCGGGTTTGACCACGGTGACCTGTGGAACAACGAAACGACCGACGGATGTCGGCAGAAACGGCAACGTGCCGATGGCGACGGGAGGCCGATGTCCAGCCGCCCGGTCGATGCTGCGCAGTAATTCGGCGATCCGGTCGGAGGTGGCCGAAATTGCCGATCCACGACCCGCAACGCCGACTCCGTCGCGAACGAACAGCAATCCGTCGCCCGACGCGAGGTCGTTCAGGTCGATGGCCGGATCGATTGCGATGCTGCGACAACGCAGGTCGCTCATGCGTCGCGGGTTCCCGTGAGCAATTGGGTCAGGCCGCCGCTGAGTTGACGGTGTTCCGCATCGGAAAAGCCGGCTGCCCGCAACATGTCGATGAGTTCGTTGCGAGGGGGCAGATACGCGACGCTCTTCGGAAGGTATCTGTACGCAGGTCCGTCGGAGAGAAGCGCTCCGATCTTCGGCACGACCTTTCCGAAGTAGATGTTGTTGCCGAAACGCACGATTGGGTTGTGCGGAATTCCGACATCGAGCAACGCGATGCGTCCGCCCGGACGCACGACGCGGGCGAGTTCGACGAAAAACGCGTTGAGATCGACGAGGTTCCGCAGGGCAAAACCACATGTCGCTCCGTCGACAGAGGAGTCGGCGAGTGGCAGGCGCAGGATGTCGGCCTGCGCGCGGGGTTCGCCGCTGCGGTCGGCACTCAACATTCCGAAGCTGAGATCGAACGAAACCGGTCGGATACCCGCCCGGCGGAGATCGATGCAGAGATCCCCCGTGCCCGAAGCGAGGTCGATCACCGTTGATCCTGCGGGGAGGGCGAGCGTCCGAACCGCGCGACGCCTCCATCGGGTATCGAGGCGGAAGGTCATGATGCGGTTGACGAGGTCGTACCGCGGAGCGATCGTGTCGAACATTGTCCGTACGGCTCGAACCTTTTCGGCTCCCTGAGGAAGGCGACCATCGGGCATCGACACATGAGCAGGTTAGGTGGCATTGCGGTTGGCGCCCACTCGTGCCGAAGGCAAGAATGGTCACGTTCAGGGGCGAGCAAGGGGGATTCGCGTGATCGATTTCAGTTTTCCGGAGGATGTCGAGGAGATTCGGCTCAAGGTCCGCAATTTCATGGACGAGTCCGTTCGCCCGGCGTGGGAAGCAATCGACCAGGGTGACAGGTCGCAGGTCGTCAAGACCATCGTCGGGTTGCGCAAGGAGGCGCGCGAAGAGCGCGGTCTGTGGCTGCCCCACATGCCAAAGGAGTGGGGTGGCATGGGTCTCGGGCCTACGGCCATGGCGGCGGTCTCGGCCGAAGCGGCAAAAGTGGGTATTGGTCCGTTCGTTTTGAACGCCCAGGCGCCCGACGAGGGCAATCAGCACACGTTGCTGCACTGGGGCACCGACGAGCAGAAAGAGAAGTACCTCAAGCCGTTGTGCGAGGGAACGGCCCGTTCCTGTTTCGCGATGACCGAGCCGGAAGTGGCGGGCAGTGACCCGACTCTCATCAAGACCTTCGCCTACAAAGACGGCGACGAGTGGGTGATCAACGGTCACAAGTGGTTCATCTCGGGCGCACGTGGTGCGAAGTTCGCGCTTCTGGTGGCGCGCACAGAGGAAGATCCTGACATTCCCCAGGCAGCGAACAGTTGCTTCATCGTTGATCTGCCCAGTGAGGGCTGGAACATCGTGCGCGATGTGCACACGATGTCCGGTGGGCACAACCACTGCGAGATCAAGATCGAAGACCTTCGGGTGCCCGCATCGAACATGCTCGGAGGTCGCGGCCAGGGGCACCTGCTCGGGCAGTACCGGCTCGGACCTGCCCGCCTTGCACACTGCATGCGATGGATCGGTCAGGCCGAGATCGCTCTCGACTTGATGGTGAAGAGGTCGCTCGAGCGTTATTCCCACGGGTCGTACCTTGCCGAGAAGCAGGGAATCCAGTGGATGATTGCCGACTCAACAGTCGAGCTCTACCAATGCAAGTTGATGGTTCTGCACGCCGCCTACAAGCTCGAGCACAAGATGGATTTCATCGCCGAGGTGTCGATGGCCAAGCACTTCGTGGCGAACAGCCTGTGGCGCATCATCGACCGGGCAATCCAGGTTCACGGTGCGCTCGGCTACTCGACCGATACGCCGCTGGCGGGAATGTTGCAGCAGGCGCGATGGAGTCGTTTTGCCGACGGCGCCGACGAAATTCACCAGATGCGCATCGCCCAACGCACGATCGCCGCATTCAAGGATTTCGGTTCGACGAAGAAGGCAACGGGAGAACTGCCCCTCTAGGGTGACGTTATGTCTGCCCATCCGCTCCACTCGAGTTCCAAGCCGATCTTCGGTGTGTTCATGCCCCAGGGCTGGAAGATGGAACTTGCCGGGATTCCCGACGATTCGGCAAAGTGGGACACCGCTGTTTCGGTGGCGGCGAAAGCCGAAGAGCTGGGTTTCCACTCGATCTGGGTGTACGACCACTTTCACAACGTTCCACGTCCTGCCCACGAGGCCGTGTTCGAGTGCTGGACGACAATGGCGGCAATTTCGCAACGCACGTCGCGAATCCGTCTGGGGCATATGGTCGGCTGCAACAGCTACCGCAATCCGGGACTGCTCGCCAAGATCACCTCGACCCTCGACGTCATCTCCGGTGGCCGTTTGGAGTGGGGAATCGGCGCAGGTTGGTACGAAAACGAGTACCGCGGCTACGGATACGAATTCCCGAAGCCCAAGGATCGAATCGGCATGCTGCGCGAATCTGTCGAGATCGTGAAGTCGATGTGGACCAACGTCGAGACCACCTACGACGGCAAGTACTACAAAACGGTTCGGGCGAACTGCGACCCCAAGCCGTTGCAGAAGCCAACGCCTCCGGTGTGGATCGGAGGCGGGGGCGAGCAGCTCACGTTGCGCGTCGTTGCCGAACACGCCGATTGCTCGAATTTCGGTGGGAAGCCCGACGAGTGGGCACGCAAGCGCGAGATTCTGAAGGGACACTGTGCAGCCGTCGGCCGCGACGAAACCGAGATCCGCAAGACCTGGTCGCCCGAAGTCTTCATCCGCTCGACCGAGAAAGAACTCGCCGAGCGCACGAAGGGCGGCCTCTGGGGAGACAGCGTCGAAAACTGGCAGGACAACAACCTGGTTGGCACTCCCGAGCAGGTTGCCGAGAAAATCGCGACCTACGTCAAGTTGGGTTGCACGGGGTTCATTCCCTGGTGCGCCGACTATCCCGATACCGAAACCATGGAGTTGTTGGCCACGAAGGTGATGCCAGAATTCGCCTGAGCGATCAGGTCGAGCAATCTGCCGTCAGACGCTGACGATCAGACGTAGTAGCGGAAGATGATTTCCGCGACGCACGACGGCTTGGCTGCGCCTTCGCCCTCGAAGGTCGCTTCCATCGTCACCTGTGCACCTCCGGCGACGTCCTCGACGTTGACGATCTTGGCGCCGGCACGAAGCTTCGCCCCAACCGGCACGGGCGACATGAAGCGAATCTTGTTGGCGCCGTAGTTGACGCCCATCGAGATTCCGCCGACGGTGAAGATCTCGGGCAGCAGTACCGGTCCGAGCGACAGCGTGAGGTATCCGTGAGCGATCGGTCCACCGAAGGGGCCCGCTTTGGCGCGCTCGACGTCGATGTGGATCCACTGGTGGTCGCCCGTCGCCTCTGCAAACTGGTTCACGCGCTCTTGGGTGATGGTGAGGTAGTTGCTGTAGCCGAGGTGGTTGCCGATGGCGGCCTTCAGGCCGTCGATTCCGTTGATCACAGTTGCCATGAACTCAGTCTCCCACGTTTTGCGGGGTGCCATGAAAACAGTCGCAGCAGCTGGTTCAGCGGTACCAGATCTTCTGATGCTGACGGCTGTGGGGGTGGAGCACCAGCGCGCAGAGCGCAACCTCGAAAATGGCGTTGAGGGTGCTGCCGCCGGTGAGCTTGCGGTAGATCCCGAAATTGGTCGACGTCAGGCGCTCGATGTCGCTGTAGGCGACGAAGCGCAGGACGAAGGGGACAAAAGCCGCGGCAACCGCCAGTTTCCAGCCAAGGCGACGATCATTCGCCATCAGCCAGCCACCCCCGGCGTGCAGCGCAACCGCCGCGAGTCCGAGCGGAAGGCCCCACGCGTACTGGAGGCGGTAATAACCGAGATAGTCACTCTTGTCGATGACGTCGATCAAGAGAAAGAATCCGTTGAGATAGAGCAACCACGTGGCGATCTGCAGTGTTTGCGGTTGCATCCGATCGAACCAGCGCTTCGGGTCGAGGGGAGTGCGTCCGGCTGCCATGCGCTTAGTCTGTCACCCGTGGCAGTCGTACCGAGAGCTTTCCGATTCAGCGTGATGACATCGGGTGCACCCGACGCCACCGGCTGGCGGCATCTCATCGACCGGATCGATGCCGAGGGATACGACCTCGTGCACATGCCCCAGCACCGGGGGGCCAAGGGTTTTGCGCCGCTCGTGGCACTCGGATTCGTGGCAGCGAGATCTTCACGCCTTCGTGTTGGAACACTGGTGCTCGACAACGAGTCGGTGCACCCAGCCATCGTTGCCCGTGATGCTGCGACGCTCGATTTGCTCAGTGAAGGCCGCCTTGAACTCGGCATCGGTGCGGGCTGGCTTGCCGCCGACCACGCATCGATCGGCCAGGAATTCGCCTCTGCGGGAACGCGTATCGATCGTCTCGAAGAGGCAATCGATGTGTTGCACGCCTGCTGGGCGGGTGACACGGCAAGTTTCCGGGGTCGTCATTTCACCATCGATGGTGCGCCGAACGACCCGTTGCCTGCGCAGCCGGGCGGTCCGCCTGTCCTCGTTGGTGGCGGCGGCAAGCGGGTTCTGCAGCTCGCGGCGCGCAAGGCCGACATTGTGTCTTTGGTGCCGAACATGTCGGCCGGTCGGGTCGGTCGCGAATCGGCGGCCAACGCCACGGGTTCAGCCACCGGAGAGAAGTTGGCCTGGGTGCGCGAGGCGGCAGGTAGTCGGTTGCCCGATATCGAGCTTCACACCAACCTGACGAACGTATTCGTCACCGACGATCGCATGCCGATGATGGAAAAGGTGGCCCGCGGCTACGGGTTGGACAACCCGATTGATGCGCTCGACATTCCGCACGTTGTGATCGGAACCGTGGCGCAGTGCGTCGATCAGTTGATCGAACGTCGCTCCGCCACCGGGATCAGTCACTACACGGTGTTCGAGGCAAACATCGACGCTTTCGCTCCGATTCTTGCGGAGCTTGTCGGTCGATGAGATCGGGTTTTGTTGCCATTGTCGGTCGACCGAACGTCGGAAAGTCGTCCATCGTGAACGCCATCGTCGGCAGCAAGGTGTCGATCGTTTCCGACAAACCCCAAACGACGCGTCGGCGGATTCATGGCGTCGTCGCTCGTGGCGATGCGCAGATGGTCTTCGTCGACACGCCGGGTCTGCACAAGCCGGTCAGCGCACTCGGCAAGCGCGTCAATTCCACCGCGTTGGCGAGTTCGCAGGATGTCGACGTTGTGGTTCTTGTTTTCGATGCCGCCGCCGGTTTCGGCAAGGGTGACGAATGGGTCGCGGCGAACGTTTCGATCAATCGGTCGGAGACGAAGTTCTTCGTCGTAGCGAACAAGTGCGATGGGCTCTCCAGTGAGGCGGTACTGCGGGAACTTCGGAAGTCGTCCGTACTCGATGCCGACGAATACTTTCCGCTTTCTGCCCGAACCGGACGTGGCCTCGAGGAGTTCACCGAGTTGTTGATCGCCGCCCTCCCGGAGGGGCCGTGGTTCTACCCCGAGGGCGCGACCGGCGACATGTCCGAAGAGGAGTGGGTGGCCGAGCTTGTTCGGGAAGAGCTTTTGCACGTGACCCGTGACGAACTGCCGTATTCCATCGCGCCGCGCGTCACCGAATGGCAGTGGCCGCGGGTCCGTTGCGCAATCGTGGTCGAGCGCGAGAGCCAGAAGGGCATGGTCATCGGCAAGGGTGGGAAGGTGCTGAAGGAAGTCGGCGAGGCCGTGCGTCACCAGATGCCCGAGGGCGCCTTCCTCGAACTGCGTGTGGTCGTCGACAAGGACTGGCAACGGCGACCGGGGCGCATCGAGCGGTTGGGCTACTGATCGACAGTTACCCGAGAAGCGTCGCGTAGTCGTCGTACGCAACCGGTTGGTCGGCGGGCGCCAATTCGCCTCCGCCTCGCGGGACAGCCTGGGGCTCTCCGTTCACGAGGAAGTTCACCTGGCCGATACCCGGTCGTGATGTGAGCGTCAAGACAATCTGGGCGATCGCGAGTGGCTGGTCGATCGGCGAGATCTCGCTCAAGAGTGATTCGTCGGTGTCGACCGTGGCGAGTCCACGTTCGACGGTGACGGTGGCCTTCAAATCGTTTGGAATCGCACTGCGTACGTCGATGCCGAGGAAGGTCGACGGGTACCCCTCGAGGAGCAGCTCCAAGACTTCCTGGGGCTCGGCGTCCAGTCTGATGTTGCGCACCAGGCTGGTGATGGATTCGTCGCGTACGAAGTAGAGCACGACGCCTTCGGTCGGCACGAGGGTTGTGGGGGGCGAGATCGGCGTCGTTGTCGTGGTTGATGTCGTCGTGGGGGTGGTGAGATCGAGTGGGACTCCCCGCAGCGGCGTTGCAATGTCCTGCGGTCGGGGGCCGCACGAAACAAACAGCACTCCGCAGATCCCTGCAAGCAGAATTCCCGAGAGTCGATTTCGACGGTTCATTCGTCCTCCTCGACATGGTCGGCTTGCACGGGGAAGTCGAAGATGAAACGCAAGCCACGCGGTTGGTTGTCCTCGATGCGGATTGCTCCGCCCAATGCAACCGCATGTTCGAGTGCGATCGAGAGACCGAGCCCGGTTCCCGTTCCGCGGGCCGCGGACGATCCGCGTGCGAAGCGATTGAAGATTCGTTGACGCTCGGCCTCGGGGAGGCCTGCACCCTCGTCGACGACGGTGATACTCATCGAGTCGATGTGTCCATCGATGACGATCGCCACGGGTCCGCCGGCATGTTCCCTCGCATTGACGAGGAGGTTGACGAGGATGCGCTCGAAGCGCAATCGGTCGGTTGCGATCGAATCGTGAATGATTCCCGACGTGACGATCGGTGTGTTGCCGAAACCCGAGCGTTGAGCAACCCGTCGCACGAAGTCGAGCACATCGACGTTTTCGTAGCGGGGAGCGGTCGTGCCGGAGTCGAGCCTCGACAATTCGAGGAGATCGATGACCATGCGATCGAATCGTCTGACTTGAGTTGCGAGTACATCGAGTGCCTGTTGATTGCGGTCGGAAAGCTCGGATCTGCGGGCTCCAAGCACGTCGACTGCAGCGCTGAGTGCGGTGATCGGGGAGCGCAGTTCGTGGCTCACGTCGCTGGCGAACCTGACCTCGCGCTCGATGCGTTCTTGCACGGCATCGGCCATCTCATTGAAGGTGACTGCCAGTCGATTGAGGTCGGGATCGTTCTCGGGTTCCAGTCGGGCATCGAGTCGTCCCCCGGCGATGTCGGCGGCTGTGTCGGCGACTCGGCGCACGGGCCGCAACAATCGCCGTGAAGTGAACCAACCAAGTGCGATTGCGGTTGCCGTGGCGACGATGAGGCCGGCCAGAAGAGCGCTGAGAATGAAGCTCAACGTTCGCTGGGTCTCCCTGAGTGGAAAAACCTCGTAGTAGTCGGCGCCAACCGACGGCATGGGAATTCCGTATCCCTGGTACAGCTCACCGTCGTGGTTGAAGCGCTGTGTCGCAGCGCGCCCAGATGACACTGCATCGACCAGGGAGCCCGGAAGGTCGGCTTGGGTGAAGCTGAGCGGGTCTGTTGCGTAGAAGAAGTTCTGCGGATCGATGCGAACCAGTGCGTATCCGCGCGAGTCGGTGCGCACCGTTGTGATGAGGTCGCCCGCCATGTTGCGACGGGACTGCAGAAGTGTGCGCATCAACTGGGCATTGCCGAGGGCCTGGGAACGGGTCGTCTCGAAACGTTGGTCGATGAGACTGGTGCGACTGAAGGAATAGGTCGCGACGCCGGCGAGCAGCGACGTCAGTAGCGCGATGAGTCCGAACGACACGAGGGTTCGAGCACGTAGACCGAGGCGAGCCGGTGTCTGGTCCCGTTGTCCTCGCGCACGCACGGCTCAAGTGTTGCCGATTCTCGTGACCTTCCCGCCCGGTGGATCACAAAAGGGGGAGGAAAGTGATCCACCGGGAGGAAACCACCCGAGGACGAGTATCGGACCGCCGTGTGACGAACGGGGCTGATTTCTGTGCGTTTTGTGTAACGATTTGGGCATCGTCGGCCCGTGGTCGGCAGAATGTGGCGCGTGCACCGCCTGCTCTTCGTCGAAGACGACGACAACATTCGATTGGCTCTTCGTCTGGCTCTCGAGGACGAGGGCTACGAAGTCATCGAGGCCCCTGACGGAGCAAGTGCCATCAAGCTGTTCAACGAGACGTCTCCCGACTTGGTGCTCCTCGACCTTCGCCTGCCCGACATCTCCGGTTTCGACGTGTGCCGCCAGTTGCGCGCCCATTCCCTGACTCCGATCATCATGGTGACTGCCCAGACGGACACGCACGATCTTGTTGCCGGTCTCGAGGCGGGGGCCGACGACTACGTCACGAAGCCCGTCGTCACAAAGGAACTCGCGGCGCGTATCCGGGCGGCTTTGCGACGGGTGCATCTGCACGAAGTGCCTTCCACACCCGCGACGTCGTCACGTCTCGACCGCGTGGCAGACCTCGAGATTCGACGCGATCTTGGAATCGTCATGAAGGCGGGCCGTGAGTTGCCCTTGACGCGAACCGAATATCGACTGTTGTGCGAGTTTGCCGACCATGCCGGTCAGGTTCTCTCGCGAGACCAGTTGCTCGAGCGTGTGTGGGGCTACGAATATCTGGGTGACAGCCGGCTCGTGGACGCGCACGTACGACGTTTGAGGGTGAAGATCGAGGACCAGCCGGATGACCCGAAGATCATCGTCACCTCCCGTGGTCTTGGCTACCGACTAATGGCTGCCTAGAACGTCAGGCGTTTCATTGCCGGTTGATCGCGTCCCGCAGAAAGTCGACCGCCTCCGATTTGTGCCGCGTTCTGCCCATTGGGGGTAAGGCGTTGATGATCGTCCATCGGTAACCCTTCGAAGCAAGACGTGGGTCGAGAACCGCGACGACACCCCTGTCGGACTTCGACCTGATCAGTCGCCCGGCCGCTTGAGCCAGCGCGGTGATTGCCCGTGGAAGATCGACCTCAGTGAAGCCCCGGCTGCCGTGCAGCTCCCGTCGCGCCGCGAGCAGCGGGTTGTTCCGGTGGGGGAAGGGAATGCGGTCAATGATGACGAGGGAGAGGGAACGGCCGGGAATGTCGACCCCCTCGAAAAATCCTGCGGTGGCAAAAAGGCACGACGACTCGTCGAGGGTGAACTCGCGCAACAAAGTGGCACGTTGGTTCTCGTCCTGGGCAAGGATCGTGTAGGGCAATCGCGAACGAAGTGCCTCGACGGCGGCGTTCATTGCGCGTCGACTCGTGAAGAGCGCAAGGGTGCGTCCCCCTGCCGCGGCAATCAGATCGGCCATCTCGGCATGCACAATGTCGTCACGATCGGCGTTCGGCTCTGGAAGATGAGTCGCGCAGTACAGCAGGGCCTGGTCTTCGTAGTTGAACGGACTGCCCACGTCGAGCATTTCGGCGCTGCCACCCAGGCCCACGCGCTCGGGCATGGACAGCGGTATGGTCGCGCTAGTCAACACGGCTGTGCGGTCGGCCCAGGCGAAGTCGGCAAGCGCTGGCCCGACGTCGAGTGGTGCAACGACCAGTTCGGGCCGCTCGGTACTGCCGGTCACGTAGGGGACGTACGAAGAATCGGCGCGCAGGGCAGCATCGATTCCCTCGGTCAAGCGGGTCGCGAGCGTCTGGGCTCGCAGAGTCTTTTGCTTCACTGACTCGACCTCGGACGAGATCCCGCGGAGTACTTCGAGGCACGACGCGGTTGTGAGTCGAAGATCGACGAGGGTCGACACGATGGATTCGGGGAGGGGCAGGCTGAGGCGTTGTTCGACAAGCGGCGTGAGTACGGCACCGAGCGTCTTCGCATGGTCGTGCAGGCGGCGCTGCATGTTTTCGTCGTCGATGATTTTCGACAGCGCAGCCGCAAGGGTTGTTGCGCGGCCCGCCGACAACGACACTCCCACCGACGACGTCAATGTGTCCTCGAGTTGGTGTGCTTCATCGAAGATGACCACTTCGTGTTCGGGAAGAATCGCACCGCCTGACGCAACGTGCATTCCGTACAGGTGTGTGTTCACCACCACGACATCGGCATCGTTTGCCCGGTATCTCGCACGTTCAGCGAAGCACTGTTGGCCCGATTCGCATTTGTTGGCACCGGGGCATTCGTCGCTGCCGACGCTGACGGATTGCCAGGCTCGGGCAGAAGGCTGCCAATCGAGCTCTGCTACGTCACCGATCTTCGTTTCCAGGGCCCACTTTGCGAGTTGATCGACCTCGCGTTGGTGAGTTGCTCCGAGATCCTCGAGCTCGAGGCGGGCATTGTTCGTCACCTCGGACACACGCTGCATGCAGACGTAGTTGCTGCGACCTTTCAGGACAGCCCAAGCGAACGGCTGCGGCAGGGTTGCCTCGAGGAGCGGGAGGTCGCTTTGCGCCAACTGATCCTGCAAGGTTTTCGTCGCGGTGGAGACAACGGTCTTCTTTCCGGAGAGGATCGCAGGTACCAGGTAGGCGATCGTCTTGCCGGTTCCGGTACCGGCCTGAACAATCAGACGTCCACCGTTGTTGAGGGCTTTGGTGACCGCGAGGGCCATGTCGAGCTGGCCGGGGCGATCTTCCGGAGCGGCGAGGCCGGAGGTGACGTGGTGAAGCGCCTGAAGGGTCTCGTCGCGTGATACGTGACGCCCATCGAAAGGCGTGTCGGAATCGTCGGTCATCACGAAGTGTGTGCGTCAGTCGAGAACCGACAGCGCACTGTCGAACTCCTCGGCCGTCATGTCGGGCCACGTGCGCTCGGTGAAGTGGACCTTGGCGCCGTTGATCTGCCAGAGAAGGAAATTCGAAATACGGCTCTCACCGGAGGTGCGGATGAGAAGATCAACGTCGGGAAGCGTCGGGTCGTAGAGATGTCGGGCGATGTCATCGGGGGTCACCGGATGCGTTGTGTCGTGGTCGCCCGCCAGTTGCGCGGCGCGCGTGAGCTCGGCTCGACTGCCGTAGTCGAAGGCGACGGTGAACACCATGCCGGTGTTTGACGACGTTCCGTCGATCGCCTTCTTGATCGCCCGTTGTACGTAGCCGGGCGTGCGGGTGCCCGGTTCATCGAATCGGCGTCCAATCCAGTTCACCCGGACGTTGTTGGCGTTCAGCTCGTCGAGGCGACCGAACAACTTCTTGTGCATGGCGAGGATGTGCCTCACCTCGGCTCTGGGGCGAATCCAGTTCTCGGTACTGAAACCGAAGACGGTCAACCAGCCAATGTCGCGGTCACCTGCCGCGCGCGTGATGACCGCGAGCGCTTCTTCACCGGCGGTGTGTCCGGCCGTGCGGGGAAGGCCCCGACGGCGAGCCCAACGACCGTTCCCGTCCATGATGCAGGCCACGTGAAGCTTGCGTTCGGACATGCATTCACACTACCGAGGTGGCAATGCCGGAGACCCGACGTCCTGACACAATGAGGGGGTGATCAATCGTGTGAAGGAGCGGGTGAAGATCCGCTTGCGGCGGGCCCTCGGCACGCCGGTTGGCGGCGAAGAGCCACTTGCGCACGTGGTTGTTGCCGGAGGCACGCTGGCGGACTGGGAGTTCTTCGACCAAGGCGATTGGAACAAACGCATCGGTGATCTGGTGGATGCGCTCGAGTCCGAAGGTGTCCATTGGTTGACTCTCGTGCCGGTGTCCGACGGCGGTGCGACGGGATCCGAACGACTGGATTCGATGATCGACCGGGCTCTTCGTCACGTACGCAGTCGGGTGCGTGTCATCGTGCGTCCCGAGCCCAACGGACGCGCACGTTTTGCAAATGTGGTGAACCAACTCCATCGGGATGATCTGTTGCGCGGGGTCCATGCCACCACCTCTGAAGAGACGCTTGCGCGGGCCGTGCTTGCTCCGGCCGACGTCGAGCCCGATCTGGTCGTGGTGCTTGGACCACCCGATACGTTGCCAACGTCTCTCGTGTGGGAGCTGGCCTACAGCGAAGTTGTGTTCCTCGACATCGGATGGAACGACATCAGTTCGGAACACTTGCAGATGGCGGTCGACGACTTTCGCCGTCGCAACCGCCGTTTCGGCGGAATCGACGCATGACGAACTACCGGGACGATGCAGTCGTTCTGCGCACGTACCGTCTCGGCGAGTCCGACCGCATCGTGGTCTTGCTCACCGAATCGAACGGCAAAGTGCGGGCCGTCGCCAAGGGTGTCAGGAAGACCCGTTCGCGGCTGGGTTCGCGTCTCGAGCCGCTGAGTGTTGTATCGGTCCTGTTGCACCGTGGCCGGAATCTGGACATCGTGTCGCAGGTCGAGGCGATCGATACTGCGTCTGGTTTGCGTGGGAATCTCGACAAAATGACTCAAGGGCTGGCGATGCTCGAGGCAGTCGACCAGATGACGATCGACCGCGAACCCGTGCCCCACATCCACCGGATGTTGACCGGAGCGTTGGGCGCTCTCGCGTCCACCGGATCGTCGATGGTGGTCGGTGCTTTTTATTTGAAGTTGCTCGCTTCCGAGGGACTAGCGCCCGAACTCGGGCAGTGCGTCGTGTGCGGCGACGAGGACGACCTGGTCGCATTCGACGTTGTGAACGGGGGAGTGCAGTGTCGCTCGTGTCGTACGGGAGTTGCGATCTCGCCTGCAGCGATCGGGCTGATGAGACGGGTGTTGGGTGGCCAATTGGCATCGGTCTTGGCCGAATCGGAGTCACCCGTTACCCACGAAGTGACGCACCTCGCCACGGCAGCAATCGAGCGTCAGTGTGAGCGGCGCCTGAAATCCGTGGGGATGTTCGAGCGTCACGACTAACCTTTGCCCTTCTTATGGCTGCCAAGGACCTCGAACAGATCGTCAACCTCGCGAAGCGACGCGGCTTCGTGTACCCGAGCGCAGAGATCTACGGGGGTTTCCGCTCTTCGTACGATTACGGCCCGCTCGGTTCGCTGATGTTGCGGAATGTGAAAGACGCCTGGCTGCGCACCATGGTGCAGATGCGCGACGACGTCGTTCTCATCGACGCGGCAATTCTGGGTCCGCCGCAGATGTACGAGGCAAGTGGTCACCTGGCGAACTTCAGCGACCCGTTGGTCGACTGCACAGTTTGCAAACGTCGCTTCCGCGAGGATCATCTCGAGAACCGCGATTGTCCCCAGGGGCAAAAAGGCTGTGAGTTCACTTCGGCCCGGGCGTTCAACCTGATGTTCAAGACCTTTGCGGGCCCTGTCGAGGGATCTGGCGCCGAGGTGTACATGCGTCCCGAAACCGCACAGGGAATGTTCGTGAACTTTGCCAACGTGCTGCAGACGAGCCGCAAGAAGCCGCCGTTCGGAATCGCGCAGATCGGCAAGAGTTTCCGCAACGAGATCACGCCGGGGAACTTCATCTTCCGTACCCGTGAATTCGAACAAATGGAGCTCGAGTTCTTCGTTCCACCCGCCGAGGGCAAGCAGTGGTACGACTACTGGTGCACCGAGCGTCTGAACTGGTACATCGATCTGGGGATCCCGCGTGAGATGCTGAGGATCCGCCCCCACGAGTCCGACGAACTGTCGCACTACTCGGCCGGCACGGCCGACGTTGAGTTTCTCTTTCCGTGGGGATGGGGTGAACTCGAGGGCATTGCTCAGCGCACCAATTACGACCTCACGCAGCATGCCGAGCACTCGGGTCAAAAGCTCGACTATTTCGACCAGGCAACCAACGAGCGCTACGTCCCGTACGTCGTCGAACCCGCTGCGGGCGCAAACCGCACGATGGCAGCCTTCCTGCTGGCGGCCTACGACGAAGACGTCATCAACGACGAGCCCCGCACCGTCCTTCGTCTTCATCCGCGCTTGGCCCCGTACAAAGTTGCGGTCTTGCCTTTGTCGAAGAAGGACACGCTGACGCCACTGGCACGAGAGGTGTTCTCCACCTTGTCGGCGCGATACATGGTCGACTATGACGAGACGCAGGCGATCGGACGCAGGTACCGCCGCCAGGACGAAATCGGAACCCCGTTCTGTGTGACGGTCGACTTCGATTCGCTCGAGGACGGGTGCGTGACGATCCGCGAACGTGACACCACCGAACAGGCGCGTGTTGCAATCGCCGACCTTCTCGACGAGATGACCCGACGACTAGGGTTCTAGGGTCAACACAAAGTCAGTGAGACGGGGGAACATGAGCATCGAAAATCGCGTTGGAGTGGTTGCCAAAATCACGGCGGCTCCCGGAAAGCGGGCCGAGTTGGCCCAGGCGTTGATGACCGCGCAAGAGCACGTGGCCAAGGAAGATGGAACGCTCCATTACATCCTGAATGAAGACGCCACCGACGAAAATCTGCTGTGGATGTGGGAGATGTACACCGACCAGGACTCCCTCATGGCCCACATGGGCTCACAGTGGTTCAAGGACTGGGGTCCGTCGCTTGCGCCGTTCCTCGGTGGTCGTCCCGAGCTGATCTTCGTGAAGCCCGTCGGCGGCAAGGGCTGCTAAGCGGTTTTGGCGACGTATCTCGACAAGATCGTCGCGCATCATCGCGCCCGTGCGTCGGCCGACACCCGTCATCTCGCCGACTTGATTCGCAGGGCCGAGGCGAGTTCTCCGGCGCGGGGTTTCCGCGAAGCTTTGGCGTCGGCCGGAGATCGGCATCTGGCCGTCATCGCCGAGATCAAGCGTCGGTCGCCGTCGAAGGGGGACCTGAATCCCGGACTCGACGCTGCCGAACTGGCTCGTGTTTATGAATCCTGCGGTGCGTCTGCGATGTCCGTTCTCACCGACGAGCCCCATTTCGGAGGTTCGGTCGTCGACCTTCGTACTGCGCGAGAGTCGTGCGCTCTTCCTGTGATCCGAAAGGACTTCACGGTCGACCTTCGTGACGTTTGTGACGCAAGAATCATGGGTGCCGACTGTGTGTTGTTGATCGCCGCAGCGTTGTCGCGCGACGAGATCGCTCGGATGCATGAGCTCGCGTTGTCGATCGGGCTCGACGTTCTTGTCGAGATCCACGACGAGAAAGAGCTCGATGTCGCGCTCGCGATCGGCGCAAATCTCATCGGAGTGAACCAACGCGATCTCGTTACCTTTGCGGTCGATCACGACAGGGCGGTGCGAATGGCCGGGCAGATGCCTGCAGGTGTTGTCCGTGTTGCCGAATCTGGTGTTCGCGGTGCCGAGGATGCCGTTGCCCTTCGACGCGCGGGTTATCACGCGGTACTCGTGGGTGAGTCGTTGGTGACATCCGCTGACACCTGTGCATCACTCAAGTCGCTCTTGGTGGCGTAGTACCGTCTCGGTCAGTGTTCGTCAAGATTTGTGGCATCACAACGGAGGATGACGCGCTCCTCGCCGTCGCCATGGGGGCCGATGCAATCGGCTTCATCTTTGCGCCATCGCCCCGCCAGATTGCGGTGAAGAGGGCCTATGACATCTCGCGTCGCCTTCCGCCCGAGATTCTCACCGTGGGTGTCTTTCGGGATGAGCACCCAACCCGCGTCGCGGAAATTGTGCACGAAGCAGGGCTGAAGGCGGCCCAACTGCACGGGCATGAATCCGCAGCCGACGTCGCTGCGGTGGCACAAAATGTGCGTTTCGTCATCAAGGCAGTGGTGGCGGGTTCGCGCGATGCGCGTCACGCCGACCAGTTCGGAACGGGGTTGATTCTGCTCGACGCTCCGGCTCCCGGTTCGGGAAAAGTGTTCGATTGGTCCCTTGCGGGGGACGTGGCCCTCGGACCCCGCATCATCCTTGCCGGCGGGCTCAACCCCACGAACGTTGCCGATGCAATCGAGCAGGTACGACCGTGGGGAGTTGATGTGTCGAGCGGCGTCGAGAGCGAGCCCGGCAAGAAGGATCCGAGGCTCGTGCGTTCGTTCATTGCCGCCGCACGCGCGGCAGCACCCCAGTCTTATGTCGGGCCCGACGAGATGCCCTACGACTGGCAGGACGATCTCTAGGCGAAATTTGTCGGCAAACGAGTCGTGTCGTTGTGTAGCTCCCTGCGAGACTGTCGCGCATGAGCCTGATGATCGAGCCCGATGGCTCCGGACGCTTCGGCGATTTCGGTGGTCGTTTCGTTCCTGAAACCCTTGTGCCGGCGTGCCAAGAGCTCGAACAAGGGTTTCGCGAGGCGTGGGCCGATCCCGCGTTCCGCGGCGAACTCGACCACCTGTTGCGTACCTACGCCGGGCGCCCGTCGATCCTCACCGAATGCAACAACCTCGGTCGTCAACTGGGTATCCGTTTGCTGTTGAAGCGTGAAGACCTGAACCACACGGGCTCACACAAGATTAACAACGTTCTCGGACAGGCTCTTCTCGCAAAGCGCATGGGCAAGAAGCGCATCGTTGCCGAAACCGGTGCGGGCCAGCACGGCGTCGCCTCGGCGACTGCCGCTGCTTTGCTCGGTCTCGAGTGCAAGGTCTACATGGGCGCCGTCGACATGGAACGTCAGGCTTTGAACGTGTTCCGCATGCGCCTTCTCGGCGCCGAGGTCGAGCCCGCCATGTCGGGCAGTCGCACCTTGAAAGATGCCGTCAACGAAGCCATGCGCGATTGGGTGGCAACCGTCGAGTCGACGCACTACTGCCTGGGATCGGTCATGGGTCCTCATCCGTATCCATGGATGGTTCGGCAGTTTCACCGCGTGATCGGTGACGAAGCCCGCGAGCAATGTCGCGAGGCGACCGGTGACGATCCCGACGTCGTGGTGGCATGTGTAGGCGGCGGTTCGAATGCGATCGGCATCTTCTCGGGTTTCATCGACACGAAGGCACGGCTCGTCGGTGTCGAGCCCGCGGGCGGAGCCGCAGTCGGGCGTGGCGTGCCCGGGGTTGTGCATGGCATGAAGAGTTTTCTCATGCAGGATGAACACGGTCAGGTGCAAGAAGCGCACTCGATCAGCGCAGGTCTCGACTATCCGGGAGTCGGTCCCGAGCATTCGTATCTTGCCGATTTGGGTCGGGCCGAGTACCCCTCGGTCACCGATGAAGAAGTGATCGGCGGTTTCAGCCTGTTGGCACGTACAGAGGGCATCATCCCCGCTCTCGAATGCGCACACGCCTTGGCATGGATTGCACGTGAGGCACCGAACATGGCCGGCCAGACCGTGCTCATGAACCTTTCGGGTCGCGGCGACAAAGACGTCGCGCAGATGATGGACATCCTGGCGTGACGGGACTCGAAGCCCACTTGAGGGCGCGACGAGATGCCGGCCACAAGCTGCTCATCCCGTACGTCACCGGCGGTCTGGCGAACTGGAAGGAAGGGATCCGCGCAGCAGTTGCAGCGGGTGCAGACGCTGTCGAGGTGGGAATTCCCTTCTCCGATCCGGTGATGGATGGCCCCGTCATTCAGGAAGCCTCTCAGCGCGCGCTCGAGGCCGGGGCGACCCCTCCGGGGATCCTTGCCGAGATTCCGTCGATCGAGGTCGACGTGCCGATCGTGGTGATGCTGTATTACAACACGGTGTTCCGCACGGGTCATGAACGCTTTGCCGCCCTGTGCGCGACGCATGGCGTCTCGGGTGCGATCGTGCCCGATCTCCCGCTCGAAGAGGCGGGGCAGTGGTGCGCGGCCGCGGATGCGGCTGGGGTCGAGACCGTCATGCTGGCCGCACCGACGGCACCCGATGAGCGTCTGCCGCGCATTGCCAAACGTGCTCGCGGATTCGTCTATGCGGTCGGCCTGTTGGGTATCACCGGAGAACGCAGTTCGCTTGCGCACACGGCAACGGCCATCGCAGGTCGCGTCAAGGCGATCACTGATCTTCCGGTACTCGTCGGAGTCGGGGTGTCGAATGCGGATCAGGCACGAGAGGCGTGCAAGGTTGCCGATGGCGTCATCCAGGGTGCATCGGTTGTCAGGCGTCTGATGGAGTCGGGCCCCGATGCGGTGGGCGACTACATCACAGAGGTGCGGGCGGCCATCGACGCGAAGTAGTTTCTCGGCATGTTGAAAGCCGGCGACAAAGCTCCCGCGATCGAGTTGCTCGACCAGAACGGCAAGACGGTCTCACTTGCCAAGTTTGCGAAGCGCAAGGTCCTCGTTTACTTCTACCCAAAGGCCGACACGCCCGGTTGCACCGCGCAGTCGTGTGGCTTGCGTGATGTCAGGGACCAGATTGGTCGCACCGTCATCATTGGAATCAGTCCCGACAAACCCGAGAAGCAGAAGAAGTTCGACGACAAGTACGAACTTGGTTTCACGCTCCTCGCGGACACCGAGCAGACGGTTGCCAAGGCCTACAAGGTGTGGAAGAAGAAGAGCATGTACGGCCGCGAGTACATGGGGATCGAACGCTCGGCGTTTCTCATCGGCCCCGATGGCAACATTCTCGAGGCCTGGTACAAGGTGTCACCCAAGGACACGCCGACCAATCTGCTGCGGGCCCTCGGAAAGTAGTTGCGATGACCTTTCCCAAGCCGGAAACCGTTCTGCCGCATCGTCCGCCGTTTCTGTTCGTCGATGACATCGTTGCGACCGACGGAGCCACGACGGCGACCGGAACCTGGACACTGACCGGTGAAGAGTGGTTCTTCGTCGGACATTTTCCGGGGCGGCCGACGCTTCCCGGCGTGCTGATGTGCGAGGCCATCGCCCAGGTGGGCGCCTACGTTGTCCTCAGCAATCCTGCGATGAAGGGGAAGTTGCCGCTCTTCGGTGGACTCGACGCGGCGCGGTTCCGTCGACAAGTCGGCCCGGGTGACACATTGACCCTCGAGGTGACCTTGGGGCGCATGTCGGCACGGGCAGGCAAGGGTACGGGCCGTGCGCTGATTGGCGATGCTGTTGCCTGCGAATGCGAGCTGATGTTCGTGTTGGTCGACGCCTGACGAATCAGGAAGCGGGGGCGAAGATCGCCGAGCCGTTGTGTCCGCCGAAACCGAAGTTGTTCGACATGGTTGGACCCGGTGTCCACGGACGCGGCTCTCCGATCACCAGGTCGATGTCGAGTTCGGGGTCGAGAGCGGTCGTTCCTGCCGTTGGCGGGATCAACCTCTTGTCGAACGACATCAAGACCGCGGCTGCCTCGAGGGCTCCTGCTGCACCAAGGGCATGGCCCGTTACTCCCTTGGTCGAGGTCACCGCGGGTCGAGTGGCGCCGAAGATTGTCGCCATCGCCTGCGCCTCGGCTGCGTCGTTGAGTGGTGTCGAGGTACCGTGCGCGTTGATCTGACGGATGTCGTTGGCTGTGAGGCCGGCATCGTCGAGGGCGAGGCGCATGCACGCCTGGGCGCCCACACCTCCGGGGGAGGGCGCCGTGATGTGGTGTGCGTCGGCATTGCTCGCCGCGCCCAGAACCTCACCGAGGATCGTTGCACCGCGGGCTTCTGCGTGATCCCAGCGCTCGAGGATGAGGACAGCGGATCCCTCGCCCATGACAAATCCGTCACGAGACGCATCGAACGGCTTGCTCGAGCCCGTCGTGGACAAAGCGGTCATGTTGCCGAAACCTGCGAGCGAGGTCGGAGTGGCGGCCGATTCGGAGCCGCCGGTGGCGACAGCATCGCAAAGGCCGTACGCAACCAACCGTGCCGCGTAGCCGATTGCGTGCGTGGACGCAGCGCAAGCTGTGCAGATGGTCTCATTCGGGCCCTGAAGGCCGTAGCGCATCGAAATGGCGGCTCCGGCGGCATTTGCCATCATCATCGGAACAAGGAACGGCGACACCCGTCGCGCACCTTTGTCGAGGAGGACCCCGACTTGTTCCTCGAGAGTGTGCAACCCGCCGACGCCCGTGGCGAAGATGGTGCCGAAGCGCGATTTGTCGGCGGTGATGTTTCCCGCCTGCGCAAAGGCCTCGGCTGCGGCAGCCAGCGCGAACTGCTCGACACGGTCTGCGCGACGCGCCTCTTTCGGATTGTCGAACCACGGTGATGGGTCCCAATCGGCGATCTCATTGGACCGACGATCGGTGATACCGGGCCCGAGCAGCCCCTGCCAGTAGGCCTCGCGGCCGATGCCACACGGGGCAACGACTCCGAGGCCCGTGATCGCAACGCGGCGGGGGCCGCCATCTGCGAGGGGATTACGCATCAGAGCTTGGAGACCACCAGGTCGAATGCCTGGCCGACGGTGCGGATGTCCTTCAGGTCATCCTCGGGCACCTCGATACCGAACTCTTCTTCGAGCGCCATGACAAGTTCGACAAGGTCGAGGCTGTCGGCGTCGAGATCGTCGCCGAATGATGCTTCCTTCTTGACCTGCGATGCATCGACGGAGAGAACATCGACTGCGCATTTTGTGAAACGGGCGAAAAGGTCATCGCTCATGATTGCTCCTTTGATTCGGTGTCTTCATTCTGTCAGTTGTGCGGCCTTCAGTGACCCATACCCAGTCCGCCATCTACGGGGATGACGGCGCCTGTGACGTAGGCCGCATCGCTCGACGCCAAAAAGGCGACGACTCCCGCGATCTCATCGGCCGTCGCCATGCGACCCAACGGCACAGCCGACGTGAGCTCGGCGAGGCGCTCGTCGCCGAGCGCAGCTGTCATGTCGGTGGCGACTGGTCCGGGTGCCACCACGTTGACGGTGATGTTCCGTGACCCGAGTTCGCGTGCGAGCGACCGGGCAAGACCGACAAGGCCGGCCTTTGATGCCGCATAGTTGGCTTGGCCGGCCGAGCCGAGGAGGCCTACGACCGAGGACATGAGGATGATTCGACCGCTGCGTGCGCGCAACATTGTTTGTGTTGCACGCTTGCACACGCGGTATGCGGCGGTGAGATTCGCATCGATGACGGAGGCAAAGTCGGGTTCACTCATTCGGACGAAGAGGCCGTCCTTTGTGATTCCTGCATTCGAAACGAGAACCTCGACCTTTCCGATCTTTTCTTCGACATCGGCAAACGCTGCATCGACGGACTCAGCCGACGTGACATCGCACTTCACTGCGATCACGCCGGAATCGATGAGGTTGTCGGGGGGAGGCGAGGAGTTGTACGTGATGGCAACTTTGTCGCCGAGGGCCAGGAAGCGCGCGGCGCACGCAGCGCCTATTCCACGGGATCCACCGGTAATGAGAACAACACGCGACACGTCAGACTCCCCAGCGAACGATTGCGCTTGCGGCGGTCATGCCTGCTCCGAATCCCACGAGAAGCACCAGATCGCCTTTGTTCAGCCGTCCGCTGTCGGCGGCATCGAAGAGAGCCATCGGGATTGACGCCGACGATGTGTTGCCGGTCTCACGAATGGTCACCGCGGCGCGCTCGAGCGGAATGCCGAGCCGTTCGCATGCCGCAGAAATGATGCGGATGTTCGCTTGGTGAGGTACGACGAGAGCGATGTCGTCGGGACCAACTCCTGCGACGTCCATCGACTTTCGGCCCGAATCAACCATAATGCGAACGGCGCGCCGAAACACTTCCTTGCCATCCATTTGAATCGTGCCGCCGACATTGCAGTACAAGAGTTCCTCGGCGGATCCGTCGGCATCGATGTCCCATCCGAGCAATTGGCCGGGACCCTCGGTGGCTTCGAGAACTGCTGCTCCACTTCCATCAGCGAAGAGAATCGCCGTGTTTCGATCGGACCAGTCGGTGATGCGAGCGAGAGTGTCGGTTCCGATCAGGAGAATCTTCTTCGAACCCATGGCGATGAGCCCGTGGGCCACCACGGTCGCATAGACGAATCCACTGCACGCGGCGTTGACGTCGAAGGCACCGCACTTCAGGCCGAGCGCGTGCTGCACCGTCGCCGACGTCGCGGGCACGGTGCGGTCGGGCGTTGTGGTGGCGAGCACCAGCGCATCGATCTCGAGCGGATCGACGCCAGCCATTTCGAGGGCGCGTCGACCGCTTTCTATCGAAAGGCCCGAAGTCGTGCCACCGATATGCCGACGCTCGATGCCGGTACGTTCGCGAATCCATTGGTCGGAAGTCTCGACCATGGCTTCGAGGTCGTGATTGGTGAGAACCTTGGAAGGCAGAGCACGACCCCAGCCCGTGAAGCGCGCGCCGATTGCCGAAGTCGGGATCTGCGGCATGGTCAGTGTGTTCGCAGCCAGGCGATTGGTTGACGGTGCGTGACCCGTTCGCCGTCGACGGCGATGTAGCTCTGCAGGATTCCCGAAAAGGGGCTGCGAACTTCTGTGTCACCAACGCGACCCAACAGTTCACCAACGGTGATCGGGGTTCCGGCAGGGTGGAGTGTGTCGGGTGAGAACACACCCGCACACGGGCTGACCACGAGACGTTCGGTCGCGAAGAGGTGTTCACCTTCGAGCTGTGCAGGCCCTGCGGTCGCCGCCTTGTTGACCCAGTCGATCAACTTGTCGAGTTCGTCGGGTGTGGAGACGCTGATGGTGCGGGCGTTGTCGACGGTGCGCTTGGCCATGCCGGTGAGAACGCCACCCGGGCCCAGTTCGACGAAGCCCGTCACGCCATGTTCCGACATCGTCAAGAGACTGTGCTTCCAGCGCACGGGGCTTGACAGCTGAGCAGAGAGAAGCGAGGTCCACTCATCGGCCGCGTCATGGGGCAGTGCATCGACGTTGGAGACCACGGCAACTTCGGTGGCGCGGATGTTCGCGTTGGCGATTGCCTGGCGCAACCTGTCGCGAGCCGCCGCCATGAAAGGGGTGTGGAAGGCTCCGGAGACTTGCAAGGGCATGACCTTCTTGGCGCCGAGTTCCTTGGCATGAACTGCCGCCGCCTCGACACCTGCGGGGGATCCGGCAATCACGACCTGTCCGGGTGCGTTGAAGTTCGCCACCCACACATCGGCGTCGGCGCGACGACAGGCAACTTCGACGTCGTCGTCGTCGAGTCCAAGAACGGCCGCCATCGTTCCGGGCGAATCGGTGCCGGCATCGTGCATGGCCGCTGCGCGCTCGATCACGAGGGTGATGCCTTCATCGAAGGCCAAGGCGCCGGTTGCGGTCAGGGCCGTGTATTCCCCAAGCGAATGGCCCGCACAGAAGCTCGGCTCGATACCCAGGCGCTCGACTGCATCGAGAACCATGAGGGACGAAACATAGGTCGTCAACTGGGCGTTGCGCGTGTCCTTCAGCTCATCGGCATCGGCCTCGAGGAGCAGGCGACCCACGTCACGACCCGCGATCTCTGAGGCTTCGCCGACCAGTTCCCAGCTTTCATGGTCGACCCAGGGCCGACCCATGCCGGGCCGCTGGGATCCCTGACCGGGAAAAGTGAACGCAAGCACGGCCTCGAGAATAGACGTTCGGCGTATTCGGAACCGTTTTCACTACCAGCCAGTAGCATTTTCGGTTCGCGATGGCCCGAGTGGCGGAATGGCAGACGCGGCGGACTCAAAATCCGCTGTCCGAAAGGGCGTGTGGGTTCGAATCCCACCTTGGGCACCAACGACGAAGACGAAGAAGACACGGCGAGATGGCGAAGAAGAACGGAGGATGGCTGATGAACCGACGGCTCGAACAGAATGCCGCGCGTTTGCGTGCCGCCCGAGCGAAGCTCGCCCTTGCCGACGAGCAATTGTCGGCATTGGAAGACGAAGCGTCCAACCAAGAGTTGCGGGCCATCGTCTCCGAAACTCCCGATACGGCCTTTGAGTTTCGGCAGGCCTGCGCCCATGCGGCTGCGATGCGTCGACATCGAGACGACCTTCGGCGGGAAGTCGTCGATCTCGAAGAGCGTCAGGACGAGCTGCTCGACAGGTTGTCGGCCGCGCGCGCGAACGGTGGCGAGTGATGGCAACCCGCGTCGTGATCGCCGAGGACGAGGCGATCATTCGACTCGACCTCCGTGAGACCCTCGAGGAAGAGGGTTACGAGGTGGTCGCGGAAACCGGTCGAGGAGACACTGCCGTCGATCTCGTGCGCGAACATCGGCCCGACCTTGCAATCTTTGACATCAAGATGCCGGGCATCGACGGTCTCGAAGCCTCGCGGCGAGTGTCTGCCGACAAGTTGTGCCCCGTCGTGTTGCTGACAGCATTCAGTCAACGCGAGATCGTCGAGCAGGCACGCGATGCAGGGGCGTTGGCCTACATCGTCAAGCCGTTCCAGAAGTCCGACCTGGTTCCCGCCATCGAAGTTGCCTTGGGCAGGTTCCGCGAGCTTCAGCTGTTGGCAAGCGAGATCGGCGCTCTCGAAGAGCAGCTCGAGACGCGCAAGATCATTGATCGCGCGAAGGGCCACCTGATCGACAAAGCCGGACTTGCCGAGGCGGATGCCTACGCATTCATCCAGCGTTCTGCGATGTCCGAGCGCACGAAGATGAAGGACATTTGCGAGCGAATTCTTGCCGGCACCCTGATGCCGTAGTTTTGCGCGCATGAAGTGCCTCGCACTCGACGGAAACTCACTCGCGTACAGGGCCTTCTTTGCCCTGCCAAGTGACATGGCGACGGCTGCCGGGCAGGTGACCAATGCGGTCGTCGGCTTCACGTCGATGCTGGTCAACCTGCTCCGCGATCAACAGCCCGATGCGGTTGTTGTCGTCTTCGACCGACCCGAACCAACGTTTCGGCACTTGGCAGTGCCGGAGTACAAGGCTCAGCGCGAATCGGCACCCGAAATCTTGCGGCAACAAATGGGAATCATCCGTGAATTGCTGGGAGCGCTGGGTGTGACGATGCTCGACATGGAGGGTTTCGAGGGCGACGACATCATTGCGACGCTTGCGCGTCGGTGTGAAGCGTCGGGGGACGACGTCGTGATCGTGACGGGCGACCGCGACAGCTATCAGTTGGTGCGCGATCCGTACGTGAGGGTCCTCTACAACAAACGTGGTGTCAGTGATTACGCGCTGTACGACGAAGCAGGGATCAAGGAAAAGACAGGGGTCGTGCCGGCCCGGTACGTCGACTATGCAGCGTTGCGCGGCGATCCCAGTGACAATTTGGTCGGGGCAAACGGCGTCGGGGAGAAGACCGCTGCGAAGTTGGTGAATGAGCATCCGACTCTCCTTGCGATTCTCGATTCCGCCGCGAGTCAAACACCGAAGATTCGCGGGGCCCTCGAAGAAGGTCGCGAACGCGTGCTGCGCAATGCGCGGGTGATGGCGTTACGCGACGATCTCGACATCGCGATCAACCCTTCGGAGTGTCAGCCACGGCCCGATTGGGCGGCAACGCAACGCTTGCTCGACTTTCTCGAGATGAAGACGATGATCCGGCGGCTCCGCGAAGCTTTCGGCCGTTTCGATTCGGATTCTCACGCCAGTGCCGATGCCGATGGCAATCAGGCGAACACGGTCATTTCCGGCGCATTTTCCGTCTTCGAGTCTTCGTCGCTGCAAGGCCTGATTGACGATGCACGCGTCGCCACACGAGTCTCGTTTTCCGACTGCGGTTCCGCAGGTGTTGTTGTTGCTTTCGGTTCGGGTCTCGACTCGGCGTGTGTCGCGTTCGGGGTGCCGGATCTCGAATCGTCGGCCAAATGTCTCCGGGCCGCACCCCTTGTTGTGGCCCATGATGCGAAGCCGTTGTGGCGTCGTCTGCTCGAGTCGGGGGTCGACTTCGGCAGCGTGGGGTTCGATACGGCCATTGCCGCGTACCTTCTCGACCCGGTGGAGGGGGGCCACGCTCTCGATCGTCTCATCGATTCCCATCTCGGGGCATCCATGTCTGCCGGTGCCACCGAAGCCACGGGCCAACTCGATTTTGGTCTTGCGGGGGGCGACGATTCGATTCTCAGTAGTGGCGCCGCACGGGCCCGAGCGATCTCTGCCCTCGTCGAACCGTTGACGTCAGCGTTGACCGAAAGTGGGATGGAAGAACTGTTCCGTACGGTCGAGATGCCCCTCGTCGGGGTGCTGGCCCGCATGGAGGTTCGCGGTATCGCAGTCGATACCGGGGCGCTCGATGCGATCACGCGAAGCCTCACCGAGCGAACGGTGACTTTGGCCGGCGAGCTCCATCGACTTGCGGGTCGTGAGTTCAATCTCAACTCCCCGACGCAGCTTCAGAAGGTGCTGTACGAGGAGAAGGGTCTGTCGAAGGGCAAGAAAACCAAGACCGGTTACAGCACCGATGCCGCAACTCTCGAGAAACTGCGCGATGAGTGGCCAGAGTTCATCGATGCCCTGCTCGAGTATCGCGAAGTCGAGAAGTTGCGGGGTACCTACGGGGAAGGCTTGCGTGCAACGGTTGCAACCGACGGGCGCATTCACGCAATTTTCAACCAGACAGTGGCCCGCACGGGTCGCCTCAGCAGCGAGAGTCCGAACCTTCACAACATCCCCGTGCGCAGCGATCTCGGGAAGGTGTTCCGCACCGCGTTCGTCGCGTCAGAGGGTTGCAAGCTCCTCGTCGCCGACTACAACCAAATCGAACTGCGTTGCATTGCGCACCTTGCGGATGACCCGGGATTGATTGCAGCCTTCAATGCCGGGATCGACATCCACAATGCAACCGCTGCCCGCGTCTTCAACGTGGATCCGACGAATGTGTCGTCGGACCAGCGTTCGAAGGCGAAGATGGTCTCGTACGGTCTCGCCTACGGGATGGAGGCCTACGGCCTTTCGCAGCGCTTGTCGATCGACGTCTCCGAAGCGTCGGAGATTCTTGAGGCGTATTTCGCGGCGTTTCCGGCGGTGCGTGCATACATGGATCGCACCGTTACGGAGGCGAGGCGACGCGGCTACACCGAGACATTGTTCGGTCGTCGTCGGCCGATTCCCGAGTTGACCAGCGACAACTTCCGCGTGCGCCAGGCAGGCGAGCGTCAGGCAATGAACGCCGGTATCCAAGGACTGGCAGCCGACATCTTCAAGATCGCACTGGTTCGCATCGATGAAGCGCTCGAGATGGAAGACCTGACGGCGCGACTCGTGCTTCAGGTCCACGATGAAGTGATCGTGGAGGCTCCCATCGACGAAAAGGCGCGGGTCGAGGACATTGTTCTCGGCATCATGCGCGGGGCCGCGTCGTTGACCGTTCCACTCGAGGTGAACGCCGCATGGGGTGCAACTTGGGCGGAGGCAAAGTAGGCGTGGCCCGCGGGGAGATCGGGGCGGACGGCCACTGGTTCGAGACGCTCGCCGCTCACATGGGCGAGACGTATCTGCGATATTCATTCACGAAGGGGACCGAACAAGAGGTCGAGTATCTGGCCGATGCGCTTGGCCTTTCCGCCGGATCAAGAATTCTTGATGTCGGGTGCGGCCCGGGTCGACACTCGTTGGCTTTCGCGCGACGTGGAATGCGGGTGCACGGCGTCGACATTTCCACCACCTTCGTCGATGTGGCCATGGCGAGCGCCGAACGTGAGGGACTCGCAGACCTCGCGACGTTCGAGCGTCTCGACGCCCGGGTCGCAGACTTTCCACCGATTTTCGATGCAGCCATTTGTCTGTGCCAGGGGGCCTTTGGGCTCATGGACCACCTTTCCCATGACATCGAAGTTCTTTCCGGCATCGCCGGCGCGCTGAGGCCGGGCGGTGCTTTTGCCCTCAGCGCCTTCAGCGCCTATTTCGTCGTGAAGTACCACGATGAGGCGAACTTCGACGCCGACTCCGGCGTGTCGAGTGAGGCCACCGTGGTTCACAACGCGGCGGGAGAGGAGATGGGGGCCGAATTGCGTACCGGGTGCTTCACTCCGCGCGAGTTGCGCCTGATGTGCCGCCAGGCGGGCCTGAGCGTCGAGGCGGTTCACTCGGTTGAGCCGGGGGCCTACGGATCGCATGCTCCGACCCCCGAAAGTCCGGAGTTTCTGGTTCTGGGCCATCGCTGGTAGGTTTTCGGGGTCCTATCCACCGATTCCCGTCCCTTCGAAAGCGAATTCCCCGTTGTCCGACACCACCTACACCCCTCGTCAAATCACTGAGCGCGACACCTCGTTCGCCGACGCAATCGCCGGCACCATGGTGGAACTGAAGGACGGGCAACTCGTCTCGGGCACAGTCGTCAAGATCGACCGTGACGAGGTTCTCCTTGAAATCGGTTACAAGACCGAAGGCGTGATTCCTTCGCGCGAACTTTCAATCCGCAACGACGTCGATCCGGGCGAAATCGTGAAGATGGGTGAGCGCATCGAGGCGCTCGTGTTGACGCTCGAAGACAAAGAGGGTCGCCTGGTTCTTTCGAAGAAGCGCGCACAGTACGAGCGTGCGTGGGGCGACATCGAAAAGATCAAGGAAGCCGACGGCATGGTCGAAGGGCCGGTCATCGAGGTGGTCAAGGGTGGCCTCATCGTCGACATCGGCCTGCGCGGCTTCCTTCCCGCATCCCTGGTCGAACTGCGTCGTGTCCGCGACCTTCAGCCCTACATCGGCAAGGTGTTGCAGGCCAAGATCATCGAACTCGACAAGAACCGCAACAATGTGGTGCTTTCACGTCGCGGCTTCCTCGAGGAAACGCAACGTGAGCAGCGCGACGAGTTCCTGACGCACCTGAAGCCGGGCGAAGTCCGCACGGGCGTCGTCTCCAGCGTCGTGCCGTTCGGTGCATTCGTCGACCTCGGCGGCATGGACGGACTCATCCACGTTTCGGAACTGTCGTGGAAGCACGTCGAGCATCCGGGTTCGGTTATCGCCGTCGGCGATGAAGTGACCGTTCAGGTGCTCGATGTCGACATGAGCCGCGAGCGCATCAGCCTGTCGCTCAAGGCCACGCAGCAGGATCCCTGGCAGGAATTCGCCGGGTCGCACGAAGTGGGCCAGTTGGTCTACGGCCGAGTCACGAAGCTCGTTCCGTTCGGTGCATTCGTGCAGGTCGGAGACGGCATCGAAGGCCTCGTCCACATCTCCGAGATGTCGGCGCACCACGTCGAGTCGCCCGAACAGGTCGTCACTCCCGGCGAGGAGCTGTGGGTCAAGATCATCGATCTCGACCTCGATCGTCGCCGCATCAGCCTGTCGATCAAGCAGGCCGCCGAAGGTGGCGAGTTGGCCGAGGAGTATCGCAGCCACTTCGAAGTCGACGAGCATGGCAACTGGGTCGGTGGCGACGACGCCGAACGCGAAGCTGCCTGGGCCGACTACTACAAGGAGTACGGCCAGGATGGCGCCGAGGCTCCCGAAGGTGCGGCACCCGAACAGCCGGCTCAGTAAGAACCCGGAGCACTCGTGATCCTCGTCGGTCTCACCGGCGGAATCGGGTCGGGGAAATCGACCGTGTCGGAACTTTTGTCCTCGCACGGCGCAATCGTCATCGACGCCGACAAGATCACTCGCGAGCTTCAGGTGCCGGGTTCGCCGGTGCTGCAAGAGATCGTGGATGCCTTTGGTGCCGACGTTCTCGGACCCGATGGCGAACTCGATCGTCCGAAGCTTGCCTCAAAGGTCTTTGGTGACACGGAGGCTCTTGGGAAGTTGAACAAGATCGTCCATCCCGCCGTCGGTCGGGAAATGGCGGCTCGCCTTGACGCGCAGCGCAACACCGACAACGTCGTGGTGCTCGATATTCCCTTGCTTGTCGAGAATCCCCGGGAAGGTCTTTGTGGAGTTGTCGTGGTCGACCTGCCGACCGAATTGGCCGTCGATCGGCTTGTCGCCTTCCGCGGTATGTCCCGCGTCGATGCCGAAGCGCGAATCGCCCGTCAGGCGACCCGAGAGGCTCGCCGGGCGATTGCCGACCGAGTGATCGACAACTCGGGGGGTCTCGAGGATCTCGCACGCGAGGTGCACGAGGCGTGGGATTGGATGAGGCGCCTCCCGCCGGCTGCGGCCGATGCAGGTCGCGTTGCACGGTCTTAGTCTCGAACCATGAGCACCGGCGGCAACTTGTTTCAGGTGGTGTCGGACTACCGCCCGGCGGGTGACCAGCCAAAGGCCATCGGACAATTGTCCGAAGGGATCGAGTCCGGCCTTCGCTTTCAGACGCTCCTCGGCATCACCGGTTCGGGCAAGTCGGCGACCATTGCCTGGACCATCGAGCAAGTGCAACGGCCCACGCTGATCCTCGCCCCCAACAAGAGTCTTGCCGCGCAGCTGACGCAGGAGATGCGCGAGTTCTTTCCCAACAACCGTGTCGAGTATTTCGTCAGTTATTACGACTACTACCAGCCCGAGGCGTACATCGCCGCAAGCGATACCTACATCGAAAAGGATTCGTCGATCAACGATGAGATCGATCGCCTACGGCACTCCGCAACGGCGGCACTGCTGACGCGCCGCGACACGATCGTTGTTGCAAGCGTCAGTTGCATTTACGGCATGGGTGATCCCGACGAGTATCGAGGCCAGCTTCTTGAACTCCACGTCGGGGTCGACTACGACCAGAGAAGCATCCTCAAGCGTTTGGTCGAACTTCAGTACGACCGCAACGACATGACTCTCGGACGAGGAAACTTCCGCGTTCGCGGCGACACGATCGAGGTTCATCCTGCCTACGACGAGAACGTTCTTCGTATCGAGATGTTCGGTGAAACCGTCGACAGAATCACCGTCATCGATCCGTTGACGGGGGAGAATCTCAACGAACTGTCCGAGATCATCGTGTTTCCTGCAACTCACTACGTCGCAGGTGACGAGCGGATGCGACGCGCGGTGATCGGCATCGAGGCCGAGCTTCAGGATCGCTTGGCATGGTTCGAAAAGAGCGGGAAACTGCTCGAGGCGCAACGGTTGCGGATGCGGACGCAGTACGACCTCGAAATGATCCAGGAAATGGGTTACTGCAACGGCATCGAGAACTACTCGATGCACATCGATGGCCGCCAGCCCGGCGAGCCACCGTTCACCCTTCTCGACTACTTTCCCGATGACTATCTGCTCGTCATCGACGAAAGCCACGTGACGGTTCCCCAGTTGCACGGCCAGTTCGAGGGGGACCGCAGCAGGAAGGACAATCTCGTCGAGCACGGCTTCCGGTTGCCGTCTGCGCGCGACAATCGACCGCTGCGCTTCGAGGAGGCGATCGAACGTTTGAACCAGTGCGTCTTTCTTTCCGCCACGCCGGGCAAATACGAAATGGCCCACTCGCAGCGGATTGTGGAACAGATCGTGCGCCCGACGGGTTTGGTGGATCCCGAAGTGATCGTGAAGCCGACGAAGGGTCAGATCGACGACCTTATCGAGCTGGTGAACGACCGCATCGAGCGTGGTGACCGCGTTCTCGTCACCACGCTGACGAAAAAGATGGCCGAGGACCTGAGCGAGTACCTCCTCGAGCAGGGGCTCAAGGTCCGTTATCTCCACTCGAACATCGACACCATTCAGCGCATCGAAATTCTCCGCGCGTTGCGGCTCGGTGAGTTCGACGTTCTTGTCGGCATCAATCTTTTGCGTGAAGGTCTCGATCTTCCCGAGGTCTCGCTGGTCGCAATTCTCGACGCCGACAAGGAAGGCTTCCTGCGTAGTGAGACCTCTCTCATTCAGATGATCGGCCGTGCGGCCCGAAACGTCGACGGGCAGGTCGTGATGTACGCCGACAAGATGACCGCCGCCATGAATGCGGCCATTGGTGAGACACGCCGTCGGCGCGAACGGCAGATCGCCTACAACCTGGAGCACGGAATCAATCCGCAGACCATCCGCAAAGCCGTGGGTGACATTCTTTCGCTGTTGCGTCCCGACGAGACGGCTCCGCTTCCGGGGAAGGGGTCGCGCAAGAATCGCGAACGCGACAAGGTGCAGCGGGAACTCAAGTCGCTGCCCGAGCAGGAAATCCAACGTCTCATTCAAACCCTCGAAGAAGAAATGCACGAAGCGGCCACCGAGATGCGCTTCGAATACGCAGCCCGTCTGAGGGACGAAGTGAAGGAACTCAAGCGGGAACTACGCGACGCCGGTTAGCGGTGAGCGCCACCCATCGGTAGTCTCGCCACCGTGGCAGAGAAGATCGTCGTGCGGGGTGCGCGTGAGCACAACCTGAAGAATGTCAGCGTCGAACTTCCACGCGATCAATTGATCGTCTTCACGGGCCTCAGCGGTTCCGGGAAGTCGAGCCTGGCTTTCGACACGATCTATGCCGAAGGCCAGCGCCGTTACGTCGAGAGCCTGTCGGCCTACGCACGTCAGTTCCTGGGCCAGATGGACAAGCCCGATGTCGATCACATTGACGGCCTGTCTCCCGCGATCTCGATCGATCAAAAGTCTGCTTCGCGCAACCCGCGAAGCACGGTGGGCACGATCACCGAGGTCTACGACTACCTGCGACTTTTGTGGGCTCGCATCGGCCAGCAGCACTGTCCGAACGACGGCACCAAGCTGGAGCGCCAGACACCCCAGCAGATCGTCGACCGTCTCATGTCGCTCGACGACGGGACCCGCTTCCAGGTCCTGGCGCCCGTGGTGCGGGGTCGCAAAGGTGAGTACGACACGTTGCTCGGTGATCTCTCGGGTCAGGGTTATGTGCGTGCGCGGGTCGACGGTGAGGTCATCGACATCGCGGAATTCCTCCGCGAGGGACGCAAGCTGGCCCGCTACGAACAGCACACGATCGAGGTGATCGTCGACCGTCTCGTGAAGCGCGACACGATAGGTCGCCGCTTGACCGACAGTCTCGAGACGGCACTGAAATTGGCCGAAGGAGTGGCCGGTATCGAATTGATGGGGGCCGACGACAAGGAAGGCGAGGTCCTCACCTTCAGCCAGCACCTTGCATGCCCTAAGTGCGGGGCGTCTTTTGACGAACCCGCACCACGCAATTTCTCCTTCAATTCACCGTACGGCGCCTGCGAAAGCTGTGATGGCTTGGGTACCAAGTTCGAGGTCGACGCCGATCTCGTGGTTCCGAATCCCGACATCGCAATCTCCGATGGAGCGATTGCGCCGTGGCGCAGTGCCCACACCCAGTACTTCACTCGGCTCTTGGAAAGTGTCGCCGAGAAGTACAAGGTGCCCCTCGACAAGCCCTTCGGGAAGTTGACCGACAAACAGCGCAATGTCGTGTTGAACGGCGTCGAAGAAGGTCTGGTTGTGAAGTACCGCAACCGGTACGGGCGGCAACGAACCTTCAACACCCACTACGAAGGTGTGATTCCCTGGATCAAGCGTCGCCACGAAGGTGCGGAAAGCGACTGGGCGCGTGAGCAGTACGAGTCCTTCATGCGCGAAGTACCTTGCCCGGCATGCGCCGGCGCGCGTTTGAAGCCCTCGTCATTGGCGGTTGCCGTTGGTGGGCGAAACATTTCCGATGTGTGCGACATGCCGATCGGTGAGTCGGCCAAATTTCTCGCCGGACTGACGCTGAACGATCGTGACCGCATGATTGCCGAGAGGGTGACGAAGGAGATCAATGCTCGCCTTGGGTTTCTCCTCGACGTCGGTCTTGATTATCTGACCCTGTCACGCAGCGCAGGGACGCTTGCGGGTGGCGAGGCTCAAAGAATCAGGCTCGCAAGCCAAATCGGCTCGGGCCTCGTCGGAACCCTCTACGTCCTCGATGAACCGTCGATCGGTCTTCACCAACGTGACAATCGCAGATTGATCGACACGCTCCATCGTCTTCGCGACCTTGGAAACACAGTGATCGTCGTGGAGCACGACGAGGACACGATCAAGGAAAGCGATTGGATAGTCGACATCGGGCCCGGTGCGGGAGAACACGGTGGCGAGGTTGTCTACAGCGGCAAGGTTGCCGGTATCGGCAAGGTCGCCGAGTCGGTGACTGGTCAGTACGTCTCGGGGAAGCGGTCGATCCCAGTTCCGCAGCAGCGCAGATCACCGCGAGGCGATTATCTCGTCGTTCGAGGAGCCCGTGAGCACAATCTTCGCAACATCGATGTTTCGATTCCGTTGGGTTGTTTCGTCGCCGTGACCGGTGTGTCGGGAAGCGGGAAGAGCACGCTCGTACGCGACATTCTGCTGCCTGCCCTGATGCAGAAGATCTACAAGTCGAAGGACGCGCCCGGGCGTCACAAGTCGGTGGACGGAATCGAACAGCTCGACAAGGTGATCGACATGGATCAGTCGCCGATCGGTCGCACACCGCGCTCGAACCCGGCGACGTACACCGGTGTCTTTGATGCAATCCGAAAATTGTTCGCGGCGACACCCGAGGCCAAGGTGCGCGGCTATCAGCCGGGGCGTTTCAGTTTCAACGTTTCAGGTGGGCGCTGCGAGTCCTGTTCTGGTGACGGCACCATCAAGATCGAGATGCATTTCCTGCCCGATGTGTACGTGCCGTGCGAGGTGTGCAAAGGGCAGCGCTACAACCGTGACACCCTTGAAATTCAGTTCAAGGGCAAGAGCATCGCCGACGTGCTCGACATGCCGATCTCCGAGGCCGTCGACTTCTTCGCGAATCAACCCTCGATCGCACGGCACATGCAGACGCTGGTTGACGTGGGTCTTGGTTACGTGCGTCTCGGTCAGTCGGCGCCGACGCTGTCGGGAGGCGAGGCCCAGCGCGTCAAATTGGCCGCCGAGCTTGCCAAGCGCAGCACGGGGCACACCATCTACCTTCTCGACGAACCAACGACCGGCTTGCATTTCGAGGATGTCCGTCGTTTGTTGACCGTCCTCTCGCGGTTGGTCGACCAGGGCAATACCGTCCTCGTCATCGAGCACAATCTCGACGTCATCAAAACCGCCGACTGGCTCATCGACCTTGGTCCCGAAGGTGGGTCCGGCGGCGGCCAGGTGATTGCCGAGGGAGCCCCGGAAGTTGTCGCAAAGGTGAAAGCGAGTCACACCGGCAGGTACCTCGCACCACTCCTCGGATCGGGCGCAATCGAGAAGCCAATCGTGGTGTCCAAGAGCGCCACGACAACCAAGTCCGCGCCGAAGAAGAGCGTGCCGACGAAGACGGTTCAGAAAAAGACGAAGCCCAAGAAGACCACGGCCACGAAGGACGCGGCGAAGAAATGATCCAGCGGCCGCCCGCAGGGTCGATTCCCGACGCGCCAGGCTCGTATCAGTTCAAGGACGGAAATGGTCGGGTGATCTACGTGGGCAAGGCTTCGAGTTTGCGCTCGCGCCTTTCCAGTTACTTCCAGGATCGCCGTCATCTGCACCCGAGAACTGCGGCGATGGTGTCGGCCGCAGAATCAGTCGAGTGGATCGAGGTCCGCAACGAAGTCGAAGCCTTGATGCTCGAGTACAACC
>CAZKVD010000004.1:0-42691 GCA_964556145.1 uncultured Bifidobacterium sp.
CGACGACCACAACGTCGGCGACCTCTTCCCACTCGGAACCCCAGATGTCTCCCATGACCCAACGGTAATAATCGGCGTTGCGGCGCTGGATGTCGGACGTTCGCTACCCTCGGCGCCATGCAGGACGACGCGGTGAAGGCTGCACAACCGGAAGCCAAGAAACCCGTGCTGCAGTGCAGTGAGTGCGGCTCGCCGTATGCACGGCAGTGGCACACGGCCGACGGCGTGGCGACGCTGTGCCCCACGTGCGCGCAGTTCTTCGGCTTGGGGTGCCCCTAGACCAGCCGTAGAGGTCAGATGCGCCGAGCGCGCGCGGCCGGCATCCAATTCGGTCCGGCGGTTGTGTCGATGTGATCGACGAATCGTTGGCCCACCGGTTCGATGAGGTCGAGAAAACGCAGCGTGTTGTCGTGACCGAACGTCTGCCAGCAACGTGCGCACAGTCGGTTGGTCTCTTCCTCGAGCCATTGCCGGAATTCGATACCAGCACGATTGACGATGCCATCAGTGACCCAGCCCCGCGTGGACAGAGATGTCAACGCAGCAGAGATCTGGTCGTCGTTCGCACCGCGGCTGCGGGGAATCCATTCCTTTGGGTATCCCATCCAAGCGTCGTGCAACAGACCCGCTTCGACTCCGTCGATTGCATGTGCGGAGAGAAGCCCCCAGTGGGTGTCCCCACGCCATTCACGCAAAGCATTGACGGCCAACCAGGCTGAAACGACGGGGTCATTTTCGGCTCGTGGCCAGGCACGGTGCGCGGCGAACAACACGCGGCCCGACGCAGGCATTGCATCGACCGTCCGCCAAAGCTCAGAACTCAAAGACGACAGACCGTCGCAGATTTCGGGAGCAAGTTCACGCAGGCCCTCGGCGACTGTTGCATTGCGGGCTTCGTACACCCTGTCCCACGTCGTGGCGCCTGCAGCGAGGTCGAGTGAGAAGTGAATGAGAAACCGATCGATCGATCCGAAGGCTGCGGTGACCGCGTCGACGCCTGCGGCAGCCAGCGGTGCGGCCCGGTTTGCGATGTAGTGGCCGAGACCATCCTTCACACCGAGGTCGGCATGACGCGCCGCAGCACGTGGGTCCCAGTAGATCCAGCCAATCAGTTGATGAGATGCAAATGCCGCACGTTGCGCAAGATCAAGCCACTCGGCAGAAGTCTCAGGCGCGGCCACGAATCGGATCGCTTCCATCCCAACCGATTGCGGCGTCGGAAATCTTCTTGTAGCGCATCAAGTGCTCGGGTGCCGGGTCGATGAATTCGATGTGGGGAAATCCCGCGAATCCCTCCATGTAGAGGAACTCGAGGCCCCGTGCAACGCCACCCTGAACTTCGGCTGAACCCATGGCGCCGAAATGTCTGCGCGCTTGATTGAGATCGCACCAGTAACAAACGTGATGCACGCCGGTGCCGCCGGCATCGAGGAACTCGGTGTAGATCGAGGGAATCGACATGTCGGGTTCGATGAGTTCGAGCTGCATGTCGCCCGACTGGGCAAGGCCGCCTTTTGCGTGCATTCGTGTCGGCTTGCCCCGATAAAAGGTGTCGGGAAAGTCCATCTCACCGATGAACCACGGTCCGATTCCGTAACGCTCGGCCCATTCGTGGGCTGCGGCTTCGATGTCGCGTACGACGAATGCGGTTTGGCGAATCGGGCCGAGCCAGGACGCGACGGTCACCGGGCGCCCATGAAGTGATCGAGCCAGTCGTGGTAGTGCTGAACGCGCGCTTCTTCCTCGTTCAGCAACTGGCTGGTGAAACCACGTGAATGCATGCCCGACTGAATGTCACGGATGAAATGGATGTCCTGGTCGACTGTTGCGTCCATCGTCTTGCGTCCCGCGATGACGTCTTCCTGGGTGAATTCATCGTGTTCGGGGCGGGGAATGGGCAACAGATCCGAGTCCTTGAACGGTTTGAATTCGACACCCGCTCGCGTCGCAACGTCGGGGTTCGGCTGCAACTTGAAAGTGAACTTGTCCCAGTAGCACTTGTTCGGATCTGTGGGGTGGGGGCGCGCACGCATGACAAGGGCAGCCTCGGGCTGCACCGTCACCATGGTGTTGGGGAACAGGTTGTACTGCTCGATGTCGGTGAGGCGCGCATCGGTGAGGTCGTCGTAGTCGTAGCCGAGAGTCGGTCCCATCTCACGGCGGCGCTGCTGCATAGCGAGACGGAAGTCGAGCACATGGCCTTCGAAAGTGGTCGGGTCCATGCCGAACTTTTCGCACTGGGCGAGTTGGTAGAAGTTCATTGTCGGTGGCACCGGCATCGTGGAGTTGACCGTGTGGCCGAGAATCTCGACGCTTGTGTGGCCGTTGGCGTACAGCTCGACCTGCGCGGTGGGGCAGTCGAACAACATCGCATGCTGGGGATGGATGTGCTCGACGTGGTACAACTCGCCGAAATTGTCGAACACCGCTTTCCAGTTCGCCTCGAGGAACACCGTCTGGTCACCGACAAGAGTCATGCGCTCGAGATGAAACGGTGCGAGGCGTTCGGCAACGACACCCAACGACTCGAGCAGCGGCGGTGCACTGTTGTCCATGCACACGAAGACGAGCCCCATGAAGGTCTCACAGCGCACCTTGGGAAGCGAACGCTCCTCGCGGTTGACCCCACCCTCGAACAAGTGGTGACCCGGCACGACGACGAGGTGGCCGTCGGGGCGGTACGACCAACCGTGGTAAGGGCACACGAACGACTTCACGCAGCCACGTTCGGTGACACAGATTCGCGCTCCGCGGTGTTGGCACGCGTTGTACATGGCGTGGACGCCACCGTCTTGGCCACGCGAGATGATGATTGATTCACGGCCAAGGTTGAACCTGACGAACTCGCCGGTTTCGCGGACGTCCTGCTCGAGGCAGGCGAAGAGCCACTGTTTGGGCCACATCGTGTCGTATTCGCGTTGCATCCAGTCGGCCGACAAATAGCGCTCGGGCGTGATCGGCAACGACTGCACCGGCGCGGGTCCGTGATTGATGATTGGTTTGGGTCGTACGACTGCCACGTGATGCCCCCTCGCGAAGTCCCTGAGAAACCCTACCGCTAGCATTTGACCCATGCCGAGGTCGACGACAGCCGGCGCCGCAGCGCGTTCCGCCAAGGCGGCTGATGACCCGAAGAAGCCGTGGACGTTCCTCTCGAACCACGGCCACGTTCTCGTCTGCATTGCGCAGAACCCCGACATACGTATCTCCGAGATTGCCGATCTGGTGGGAATCGGCGAGCGGGCGACTCATCGCATCGTGCAGGACCTGGTTGAGGGCGGCTACGTGGTGCGCACACATGTGGGTCGCCGAAACACCTACTCGGTCGACTTCAGTCGATCGTTTCGCCACCCCCTTGAATCCGATCACGCGATCGGCGACGTCTTTCGGGTTCTGGCAAGACGCCCCTAGGTGCCTCGCCTGAACCGTCGCGTGCTTGGTTGTCTAGGGTTTGCGTGGGGGGAAGTTACGTGGCGACTTTGCTGGCACACATCACCATCAAGCCGGGACAAGAGGCGCGGTTCGAAGAACTCGCTCGCGAGATGTACGCGGGAACGCACGCTCACGAAAAGGACGTGCGTCGTTACGAGTACTGGCGCGGGGCCGAGCCCCGTACGTACTACTGCCTCGAATCCTTCGCCGACCTGAACGGCTTTCTCGATCATCAGACGAGCCCTCATCACGAAGGCCACGGGCCCGCCTTGCGCGACGTCATCGAATCGATGCGACTGGAATGGGTTGATCCCATCACGAATGCGTCGCCGTTGGCGCCGACGAATGACCAGCCGTTGCCCGATGGTGCGAGTGAATTGAAGCGCGAGAAGTACCCACGGTTCGCAAAGGTCGCCGCTGCGTGGTGGTCGGAACTCAGGAAGAGCTGACGGGGAGAAGCGATCAATGTCCGACACGCCCGCGCACCCGCGTACACCCGAAGAGGTGAACTTCTTCGATCCTGCAACGCAGGAGAATTGGTACCCGAGCTACGACCTTCTTCGCGAAGAGGCGCCCGTCTGGCAGATGCCCGGCACCAACACCTACGTGCTCACGCGCTACGAGGACATCCACGACGTGTTGCGACGCACCGACGTGTTCATGCGCGGGGCCAGTGAGTCGACACCATCGGCCGGTGCATCGGCCGTCGTGAAAGAAATCTATGCAACAAAGGGATGGCCGCGCGCCAGCATGCTCGGCAGCAATCCCCCAGCACACAAGAAATACCGCGACATCGCAGATCCGTTCTTCACACCGGCCGGAGCGGAAAAGCGTCGCGGATTGATCACGCAGATCGTGAATGAACTGGTCGACGACTTTGCCGATGCGGGGGAGTGTGAATTCGTTTCGGCATTTGCCGTACCGCTGCCCGTGCGCGTGATCACCATCATGATGGGGTTCCGGCTCGAGGACATTCCGAAATTGAAGAAGTACTCCGAGGCGTGGGTGCTTCCGTTCCGCGGTGGGCTGACCGCCGAGGAAGAGGTCTATGCAGGGGAAACCGGCGTCGAGTTCCAGCACTTCATCCACGCAACGATGGAGGAGAAGAAGGCAAACCCGGATGACTCGGTGATTTCCCATTTCGTCAACGAGGCCCGCTTCGACGGTCAGCGCCCGCTCGAAGACCACGAGATCATCAACATGGTCGACCACCTCTACATCGGTGGCAACGAGACGACCACGTTCGCTCTCACATCGACCATGTGGTTGCTCCTCGACCGTGTGGGCGCCTACGACACCGTGCGCAATGATCCGGCGAAGATCAAGAACCTCGTCGAGGAAGGCCTGCGTTGCGAGTCACCGACAATGGGAATGGTGCGCAACGCGATCATCGACACCGAAGTAGGCGGCGTGAAGATTCCGAAGGGATCGAACCTCCACCTGCGCTATGCAGCCGGCAACCGTGACGAGCGGATGTTCAAGTGCCCGGCCGAGTTCGACCTGGACCGCAAAAATTCGGCTCGCCACATGGCGTTCTCCCTTGGGGAGACCCACTGCACGGGGGCGGGTCTGTCGCGCCTCGAGCAGAACGTTGCCTTCGACGTCCTGCTCAAGCGCCTTGCGAACCTAAGGTTCACACCGGAAAAGAACGATTTCTCGCACCACCCGAACGTCACGCTGCGTGCCATGAAAGAATTGCACCTGTCGTGGGATCCCTCTTGAACGGAGACACAAAATGAGTACTGCAACGATGGAGTTCAACTACCCGGCGCAGGCCGAGGCGTACCGCGCAAAAGTGAAGACGTTCCTTGCCGAGAACCTTCCCGCGGGTTGGAAGGGAATCGGCGCGTTGTCGCGCGACGAGGCCTTCGAATTCACCAACCAATGGCGCAAAGTCCTCTACGCCAACGGCTTCCTCGCCGTGCAGTGGCCGACGGAATACGGCGGCCAAGGGCTTTCGTCGATGGAGATGGTGGTTCTCACCGAAGAGTTCTTCAAAGCAGGCGTGCCGACGGGTGGACACAACGACGGATTCGGGATTGCCATGCTCGGCAACACGCTGCTGGCCGTCGGCACCGAAGAACAAAAGCGTCACTACCTTCCGCGCATTCTTTCGGGCGAAGACCTGTGGTGCCAGGGTTACTCCGAACCAGCGGCGGGCTCCGACCTCGGCAACCTCGGATGTCGTGCAGTCCTCGACGGTGACGAGTGGATCATCAACGGCCAAAAGATCTGGACCACCGGTGGCCACCACGCCGACCATATCTTCGTTCTCGCACGCACGTCACCCGATGACGTCAAGCACAAGGGCATCACCTTTCTTCTGGTCGACATGCGCCAGCCGGGTGTCGAGGTGCGTCCCATCCGCATGATGTCGGGCGAGTCGGAGTTCAACGAGGTGTTCTTCACCGATGCCCGTTGTCCGAAAGGCAACGTTGTCGGCGAGGTCAACGGCGGCTGGATGGTCGCGATGACGTTGCTCGGCAATGAACGTGGTGCAGGCGCAGCCATCAACGCGCTCTCGTTCCGCGCCGAACTCGACAAGCTCACTGCGATGATCAAGGAACGCGGTCTCACCGATGACCCGTACGTACGTCAACGTCTCGCCAAGGCACACACCAAGGTCGAGGTCATGCGATTCCTCGGATACCGGGCGCTCACCGCATTCCTGAACGGCAAGAAGCCCGGCCCTGACGCGTCGATCGGCAAGTTGTTCTGGAGCGAATACCACAAGGAAGTCACCGAACTTGCCGTCGACGTTCTCGGTGCCGACGCATTGACACCCAGTGGCACGCCCGCCCAGACCTACATCCGCTCCGACGCCGTCGGTTCGCCGAACTCCAGCGCCAGTTGGGTCGATGTCTTTCTGAACGCCCGCGCAGGAACGATCTACGCCGGCACCAGTCAGGTGCAGCGCGGCATCGTGGGCGAGCAGATTCTCGGCTTGCCGAAGGAACCCCGCGCCGATGCAGGTCCGTGGCGCACGATCCCCGGCCACGGCTAAGCACAGGCGGGCGACTTCCTTCAGGTTGATTCCTGATTTAAATTGGACGGGTGAGCTCTCTTCACCGTTCCCACCGTCGACTTCTTGCACTCACCATCGTTGTGGGTCTGATCGTTGCGTCGTGCGGAGGTGATGGCGAGCGTTCACGCAATGTCGAGACGATCGCAGCGACTGCGTGCACAAAAAAGGGCGCGACGAAGACGGTGTCGAAGCTCGACTATGTGTGTGGCACCGCCCCGATGGGCAAAGTCTGGTTCTCGGTCGTCGGCAAGTTGACGACCAAGGGCGCCAAAGTCTGCAAGCCGCTCGGCAAGTACGAGGCGGCGAAGTCGCGTGTGTGTGGCACGGTGAAGAAGTCGAACGTGTGGGTGAAAGTAGCGCCGCTTCCCGTGGCGGTGGCCGGTGTCGGCGAGACGACAACGTTGCCCCCGACTGTTTCGACTGCAGCGCAGTCAACCACATCGACTCCACCGAACTCATCCGAGAGTAAGTCGCAGCCACTCGACGAGGTGGCCGCAGCGTTGGCTCCGACACCGCCTGCAAAGACCGTCGAGGAATTCGTGGCCGAGTTCGTGCCGCGTCCGGTTGAGGCGCAGGCGACTCCGTTGGTGGCAACAAGTCTGAAGACGGAGCGGGACACAGCAACTCTTGCAAATGGCGAATATTTGTCGATCAACGTTTCTGTTCTCGACCAGAATGACAAACCGCTTGCCGCAGAAGGCAACACGATCGTTGCAACGTCGTCACGCCCCGATGTGACCTTGACCAACGCGGTTTCAACAACGGATGCCCAAGGTGTTGCAAAATTCGGCAAGTTGAAAGTTGACGGCATCGCCGGAGACCTCGACGTCGTCTTCACTGCTGATTTCGGAGCAACCACCAAAGTGACCGTTACTTTGGCTGCCGGACCCGCGGCGCGTCTGGGTGTCGTCAACGAAGTCGGAGTGGGTGTGGTGAACAAACCCTTGCCGGTTGCTCCGATAGTCGGGGTCTTTGACAAGGACGGCAACCTTCGGGCAGAAGATGGGGCGGTCGTCGTTGCGACATTCAACGGAAAAGAAATTGCGAAAGCGTCGGTCGGCGACGATGGTTATGCCGAGTTCAGTGGCCTGACAATCAACACGAAGTTGGCGGCTACCGGCGCGAACACAGTCACCGTGACGTATTCGGCTCAGGATACGAAGGATATTGCAGATGTAACGCAGCAGATCGACCTCGTCGCCGGTGATGTCGGTGGTCTCGAGATCGTGACGCAGCCGTCAGTATCAGCCCGCGCCGGCTTGTTGATGGAAATCCAACCTGCGGTGAGGCTGCTTGATGGGGACGGAAACCCCGTTGGCGAATCCGGCGTCGAGGTGCTTGTGGAGTTGCTATGCCCCGTCGAAGCACCATGTGGTTTGTTTGGTGACAGGACGGTGAAGACCGACGAGAATGGGGTCGCGCGATTCTCTGATCTTGTGGTTAATGGAGTGGCGGGTTCATATCAACTGGTGTTCTTCTGTGAACGTGGTCCGGGTGCCACGATCAGCAATCCGATCTCGCTCGGAACCGGTCTCCCGATTGGGGTACGCGTGGTCGAAGGGCCGACTGTTTTGCGCCATGGTGTGCCCGCCGAAACAGCGTTCAAGCTTGAGGTAACCGACAAGTGGGGAAATTTCGTCGACGACTTCGACGGTCCCCTCGAGATTGCGACTCAGGCAATCGAAAGCTTCGAGGTTCCGAAGGACGCGAAGTTCGTCTCGGGAAAACTCGAGCTCAAGGGCGTGATCGCAGGTGGAACTGCGGGAAGCGGCTACGTATGGTTCGGCTCCGGAAAGGTTTGGTCGTCGGCGAAGCGCATCACCGTGACCGCGGGCGTACCTGCGAAAGTTGAAGTTCTCGCGAAGCCGGGAACAGTCAGAGCCGGCACCAGGTTCGTCACACCCCTCGCCGTGCGCCTCCGTGACTCGGCGGACAACGTGGTCGAAGTTGCCAATCGCCCCGTCAAACTCACGCTGTCCGGCGCGACAACCTACGACGAGACGGCCCTGACGACCGAACAAGGCATTGCCACGTTTCTCATTGACAACCTGACGAAGGCAGGCTTGACAACCGCGAAATACGAAGACCTCGTCGGTGATGCAACTCCCGAAATCGACAGCATCAACGTTGTTCCGGGAGATCCTCAGACGGTGCGTTTGGTCTCGTCGTCTCCGCTGAGCGAACGCAGTGGTGTTGCACTGCAGGTTCAACCGACGGTGCAGCTGGTCGATGCCTCGGGTAACGACGTGTCTCAAGACAAAGTCGTGGTGGTTGCATCGCTGGCACTGGGCTGTATGGGTGCGAAGTTGACCAATGGCACTGCAACGACGGACTCGAATGGACGTGCGACGTTCGCAGGGCTCACGCTCACCGGCAAGGAATGTTCGTACAGACTCAGATTCGCCCCAAACGGGGGAGTTGCAAGCAGCCTCGTCGACATTCGGCTGACGTTCGGTTTGCCTGCCTCCCTTGAAGTCGTCACCCAGCCCGCGGGTGCGGTGAACAGGGTGGCCTTGACAACGCAACCAATCGTGGCACTGAAGGACTCGGCGGGCAACGTGTCGCGAACGAAAGACATCGTGGTCAGCGCGGTGCTCGATGGAACGACCGTCACGGCAAAGACGGGTGCCGATGGTCGTGCGACGTTCGCCGGGGTGACTGCCACCGGCAAGATTGGCCTACGTACCGTCACCTTCGGATCGACGGGCCTTCCAAATATCACGAGCGACTACTTCCTCTTGTCGGCAGGTACCGCCACGCAGTTGGTTCCGGAAGCATCGTCGATCGCGGTTGCACAGGCTGGGGACCTTCCGTATCTCAAGGTGAAGGACGCCGACGGAAACGACACGAATCTCGACCAATCGGTCATTGTCGAAGCTGCCTCGACCTCGGGTGTCGCGTGGGTTTCGGGTTCGAGGGTACGTACCGCACTCAGCGGAATCGTGAGTTTTGCGGGTGCCAAGGTGTCGTCGTCGTCGACCTCTGCCACGCTGAAGTTCACCGTGTCCGGACGGTCGATTGCAACGACCGTCAACGTCGGTTTCACCCGAGAGCTACGGGTGGGCGACCTCGGACCGACCGGTGGAGTGATCATCGTCGATCTCGACAAAGACCCGGCAATCCCGGGATACAGGGCTTTGCCCGTCATGGATTTGTCAACCGGCGGACGCTTTGTCGAAGTTGCGCCGAAGGGTTGGAACGGTGACGTGAGCGACCCTGTCTTGAAGTGGAGCACGCGAGTTGTTCCCGCAAGTTCGAATTCTCGGTTTTCGTCAAACTTGGGTTCGCGTGGTGCGGCGGCTTTGAACAGTCGTCAGTATCTCGATTATCTCAAGACGCTGCCTCCGCAGCCCGTGGTGACGAAGTCCGCAATTGAGATCGTTGCCGAGAAGTTTGCCTTTGACGCGGATGACTGGGTTCTTCCTGCAGCCGCCGAGGTGTCGGTGATGCTCGGCATTGCGAAATACGACAACAGCAAACTTGGATTGACGTTCACGGGTGGAGTCGCAACGTATTGGTCGTCGCATTACGACTACAGCAGCAATGCGGCGGTGAGGGGCGTCTTCTCGCAATCTACGTCAGTCGACGAGTATGAATCGGCAAACGTGAAGAGCCAATCAACAATGCTGTCGGTCCGACCGGTCAGATACTTCGGCTGATCGTCACGGCACCCAGAACTGCTCGGCCGCGGTCACGTATCCGTTCGTCACCGTGACAACGAACGGGAACGGCACCCAGGCATAGCCGTCGGGCGAGCCATCGATGTCTCCACGTACGAGACCTTTCAGCACATCTGCATTGATCGAGTAGTTGGTTCCGGGATCGTCGTGCTTTGCCACCGAGACGCTTGCCAGTTCGTCGAGAGCGACATATGCATCCGGTTCGTTCTCGATGGCGTAATCATTGGCACAGAACTCCAGCCCGTTGTCCTTGGCCCACGCCTCGCACGTCTTGCCAAAGCGGGCCTTGACGACGTGGAACACGGTGTCTCCGCTACCCGAGACCGGCGCCACCTCGGCCCAATAGACACCGTCGCCGAGCGTGCCGCCATTGACTGCGATGTCATCGGTTTCGGTCGCCACAGTAGGAGGATCGACCGTCCTCCACGATGCCGCAGGCGGAGTTCTGTCGGAACAGGCTGTCAGCAGCAACATCACCACAACGACCGACGTCGAGCGACGAATCCCCGTGACCACGCCGCCAATCTATGAGGCGGCGAGGTCCCGGGGATTCACTTTTACTTCTTGGTTACCGACGTCCCGTCACGATGTCGGTGAACTGCCTCATGGTCGCAGCAGGTACGCGGGCCAAGCGTAGGTTCACACCGAGAATCGACGTTGGATCACTCGCCAACAGCCCGACGAATGTCTCTGTGACGATGCGCGAACCGACCGGTCCAAGGCGGAAGGGTGCGCGTTGCGGGCCGACGATCTTGCCATCGACCACGCGGTAAGAACCGTTCACTGCCTCGGCCAGAACGTAGGTCCACAGAGGCGCGCGTCCCGCGAGTGAAGGCGCAATCTCGGTGATCGATCTTGCATCGGCGACGTCACCCGTTGCCTTGCCGACCAGAATCTGTGAATCAGCGAGCGGGCGTACACCGATGGCGCGTGCGACATCCTGTCCCGACGGCAAGCCGATCTGCACGGCGCGTAGCAGATTGCGCTGTGCGAGGTCGGCGGGACCTTCCGACGACACGGGCAAGGGCAGCAGGCTGAGTGAGTTCGTCAGTGATGCGTCGATCTTGTAGCTGGCCTGTGCCTTGGTGTCGGCCGGTCCGCGGCCGAAGAAGTAGGACCAATCGATTGCAAAGTTCGACGGTGATGGCGAGAAGCCGACGAGGTCGGTACCGGGGGTGCCGAACTGTCCACTGAAGACGGGCAATCGGTTGACCGTGTCATTGATTCGGTACAGCGCACGCACTTGTGAGTGGCCGAATCGGTAGGCAGAGACCGAAAACTCGACGGGCATCTGCTGGCACGACGAGTAAAACCGCAGTTGCGGAGTGATTCGCCCGCTGCGGACACGAAGTACGTCGTTGTAGGTCCGGCGATCCACGATGCGAGGCAGGTAATCGAACAGTACGAGTTGCTGGTACTGCTGCACCACGCGCCTACGGGATTCATTGAACACGGCGTCATCGCCGAGGCGCGGCTGTTCGCGTCGTACCGCGTCAACGGTTCGATTGTGGAAGCGGATGAACAACGAGTGAATGCCGGCGACGATTCTGTTCTCGTCGTTGCGCGGATCGCCGATGATGGCGCTTCCCTTCGCATTGCGCGGAAGGTCGCGTGCAGCAGTGTCGGGTGACCCGGTCAGCAGTGACCCCTCGAGAAGATGAACGCTGTCGGCTTGGTACAGCGTTGGTGACAACATCGGCCCCGACCCATACAGCGAGTCGAGATCCAATTGCGGCGTGCGACCGTTCACCAACGATGACGGCGGAGTTGGTGTCGTCAGGTCGTTGCCGCGTTCGTCGAGGGTGAGGTCGTGGTCGATGAACTGGCCGAAGTAGGTGTAGCCCGCCGTCAACGCGAGATTGTCCTCGGCGTCAATCTCTCCCTCGGGAGTGGGCTCGGTTTCGGCCGGTGACATCATCGCCGCCGCGAGGACGTCGATCTCCGTCTTTGTGTAGGTGGCCGACGACGCGGAAGGGAACATTCGTCCGTACCCAGAGGTTGGGGTGGGGCATTGCGTGCTTTGTTGAGGAGCAGGGCTGGCAGCACTGACGACCGTGGGGGCCGCCAATGCTGCAAGCAATGCCGCGTAGAGGGGGATGTGTGTTCGTTTCATGATTCTCCTTTGTGTGGGGTGCGGCGACCGTCACACTTGGAATCAAGAACTGGTTCGGAGACGGGTAAAGATTCGTCAAAGAGACGAGAGCCGCCCGCACTGCGGCCCCGACGACCTAGTTGCGCAGGCCCGACACGTCGAAGCACGACATGGCGGCCGCGAAAAGAGCGACGTCGCCCGACACGGACAGCGAGCCAAGTGCGATGGCTGCTGACAACGTGGTCTTTCCGCCGAGAATCGCGGCCCACGTGCGCAGCTCGCATCCCACGACAATCGCTGCGCCATTACCGGAGGTGGGGCACGCCACGCCGTTGCGGAGGTGCAGGCCCCGACGCGTGCCGTCCTCGAACACCCATGCGAGGTGCAGGTTGGTGTTGCCGAGTTGTTCGGGATCGAGCAACACCCTCAGGATGTCGACCGATGCAGCCGGCGAGCCGGCTGACAATGCGGCCGCGTTGAGGCGGTGCTGGTTGTGTCGCGACATGTCGAGAGAACCGTCGTACTGGCGTGCGCGCGTGAGGCACCAGTTCCTGATGTTTGCAGCCGATGTGCGTTGGCCGACCGTTCGTAGGGCGGCAGCAAGGAGATTCCGGTCGGTTTGGTCGGCCTTGTCGGAGTGGGCGAGGTACGACGCAAGTTCCAAGGCCCAGCGCGTGTCGGTATCGATCGCGCCGCGACAAACTTCGCGAACCTTGTCGCGGCCACCCATCGCCTCGATCATCTTTGTCGAATGTTCGTGTCGATCGAGCGGAAAGAGGTTGGTCTCATCGCCGTCGAAGAAACCGAACAACCCGCTGCGGACTTGCCGCACGTGGTGTTCGAGAACTCCGTACAGCTCGGTGGTGATGTAATCATCGGCGTAAACGGCGGGAAGCTTGATCGTCGCCGCGAGGTCGGGCCCGGTGAGGCCCTTGTTGGTCCAGCGAACCGTTTGGTCCCAGATGAACTGGATCGAGTCGCGGTACCGCGTCGCACGTTCACGGATTTCCGCTGCACCCGACATCACCGGACCGTGCGTCGGCACCAGGTGATCGGCATTCAGCGAAATGAGGTGGTCGAGACTCGAAAGCAAGACGCGCGGGTCGCGGTATTCCTCGCCGCGAATGGCAAAGACGTTGAACAGGGTCGGCCACAGCGCATTGTGCACTGCGACGCCGAGATCGGGGAACCAGTAGGTCACCGAATCATCGGCGTCGGACGGAGCCCGCTGCACCTCGCACGTCAGTCCTGCGATGTGCAGCGATGCAGTTTCGCCGAAAGTGACCGTCGGGGCGACGTAGCCGGGAGTGTTCGGTGCGTGGTTGCGATTCTTGAACGACAGGCCGAGGCCCACGTTGATGAGGCCGTCCGGCCCGTCGTCGGGCAGCGAGATGCCGAATTGTTCCACGAGGCCGCGGTTGTAGGCGGCCGAGACTTCGGACGAAGTTCGCGCGCGGTTGAAGTTGACACGCTCGTGTGCGAAAACCGGAAGTTCTCGACCGGCGTCGGCGAATACGGCGGTTGTCCCGCCGACATAGTGGAAGTGGGTGTAGGCGACGGCCGCAAACGGCCGATCAGTCTTGGTGCGCAGATGCGCGATCGCAGCGCGCATCTCTTCGACGCATTCACCGGTGTCGATTGCAATGATCCCCTCGGGCGCGTCGATGAAGACCTGGTTCGACAATCCATTGGCGGTGACGACCCACACCCCCGGCCGTACCGTGTGAATCGCCTCGGTGTAGCGCGCGCTGTTCGCGACGTGGTCGCGATGGCCGATTCGCCCCCGGTCGTCGGCGACCGTCAGCGAGGAATCTTTTTCGAATGCAGGCATCGGCCCACCCCCTTGGGTGCCGAAACTACCTGCCCCGGACGATGTCGACCGGCGTGGCGGACTCGACGGCAAGTTCGAGCGTCGAGGGGCCCCACACAGGAAGCTTTGCGTGCTTCCATTCCACCGGGGCAGCCAATTCGACGCTGTGCCACGAATCGACGAGGACGTCGAGGACTTCCTGCAATTCGGCCCTCGCCAGTGCGGCTCCCAGACAGTGGTGCACACCGAACGAGAACGCCATGTGATCGCGAGCGTTTCCGCGGTCCGGCGCAAACACATCGGGATCGGTGAAGTGTTGGTCGTCGCGGCTGGCCCCGGAGAGACCGATTCCGATCAACGTGCCCGCGGGGAAGATGACGTCGCGGTACTCGAAGGTTTCGTGCACGATGCGCATCGCCATGCGAATCGGATTGAGAAGACGCAGAGACTCCTCGACGGCACCCGCGACGAGGTTGCGGTCGCCGCGGAGCCTTGCCCATCCATCGGGGGTGTCGAGGATCAATGCCATCATTGCCCCGAGCTGATTACGGGTGGTGTCGATGCCCGCGGCAATGAAACTGCGGATCAACGAAACCAGCTCACCGGTGGTCAATCTGTCACCGGATTCTTCGGCCGTGATGAGCTTGCTCAACAGATCATTGGTCAGATTTCTGCGGCGTGATTCGACAAGAGCAACGCAGTAGCGGTCGAACTCGGCCGCGTCACGGGCCAAGCGGGCATCGCGGTCGGTGTCGCCGACTGCCGACGACTTCAAGACCTGAAAGTGCGACTCGGCCCACTTGCTGTACATCGGGAAGTCTTCGCGGCCCGTACCCAACATGTCGCCGATCACCGCAACCGGAAGTTCGTCGATCAGTGACTGGAATTCGACAAGCGAACGACCATCTGCATCACACAGTGCGTTCGATGTTGCAATGTCGACCAATCGTGTGACGTGGTCGCGGATGGCCGGACGCAAACCGTCGACCGACTTGGGTGAGAATGCTTCGGCAACGAGGCGACGCAACCTCAGGTGTTTGTCTCCCTCGGCAAGAAGGATGTCGTCGGCCGGCAGGGAACTGACGGGATCCTCGATACCGGCCAGCAACGCGGGCACTTTCCCGGCGGCTTGGTGCAGGCGACGTTCGCGCAACAGTGCAGTGACATCGCGGTGGCCGAAGACGACGTATCCACACAGCCAGCGCTGCAACCAGCCGCTCTCGCGTGTCGAGGCCACTTCGGCGTAGTACTGCTCGTGCGACGGGTTGTCGAGCGCCATCCGATAGCGCGGAAGTTCAAGATCACCGACGAGTTGGGCCACGATCAATCCTGCCTCACGAGGGGCAGCACATCGCGGGCAAAACGACGACACTCGTCGAGGTGCGGGTAGCCCGAGAGAATGAAGGCTTCGATCCCCATGTCGCGGTAGCGGTTGATCTTGTCGGCTACCTGGCCCGGCGTACCCACGATTGCTGCTCCGCAGCCGCTGCGTGCCCGGCCGATTCCGGTCCACAGGTGCGGTTCAACGAATCCGTCGTCGGTGGCGGACTCCCGCAGTTCGGCCTGCCGGCGTACTCCGGTGCTGTGTGAGTCGAGAGATCGTGCGCGAATCCGTGCGCCCTCTGCATCATCGACGGCGGCAATCAGATGGTGGGCCGCTGTGATCGCTTCGTCTTCAGAATCGCGAACCACGACATGACAGCGGTAGCCGAAGCGCAACGAGCGATCGTGTCGTGCAGCGCGTGAACGCACATCGGCCATGGTGGCAGCGACCCTTTCTTCGGTGTCGGGCCACATCAGGTACACATCCGCCCCGGTGGCTGCGACATCGCGCGCCTCGTTGCTGAGCCCACCGAAGTAGAACGCAGGGTCGGTCGGGTTCTCGGCACAGATGCGAGGTGGGTCGAGATGAACGGAATAGAACTCGCCTTCGTGGTCGATGCGGCGACCCTGCATGATCGCGCGAAGAACTGTCATGACCTCGAGCGTGCGCCTGTAGCGAGCAGCACCGTCCATGGTTTCACCCGGCATCTCTGAAGAGATGATGTTGATCGTCAATCGACCACCGAGTGTCTGGTTCAGGGTTGTCAACTGGCGGGCAAGTTGTGGCGGCCACGTTTCACCGCAACGCACTGCAACCAGCAGGCTGATTCGCGATGTCAGTGGCGCGATGGATGATGCAAATGACGTTGTGTCGATACCCAACTCATAGCCCGAGGGAAGAAGAATGTTGTCGAAACCGCCGTGCTCGGCTGTGAGAACGATGTCGCGGCAGTGTTCCCAACTACTGCGCAGATCGGGTCGCACAACTCCCAGTTGTTCGTAGTCGTCGTCACACAGGGCGCCGAACCAGGCGATCTCGACGGGCGGGCGCACGGTCGTCACGGCAATGGTGTGCCGTCGCTGGCAACAACGATGTGGTACACGTCGGTGCGCGATAACCGCACCCGGGTGGCGGCGGCAAGTTCCTTCAAACGTCCCGTGTTCTGTGTACCGACAAGTGCCACTGCGTCCGCGGGATGGGCAAGCACGAATGCGATGGCGACTGCGGCACGTGTGACCCCTTCGCGCGCCGCCAGTTCGTCGAGCACGCCGATTAATTCGGGGCTGATTCCTTCGCCCGTCGCTAGTCGTCCACCGGCAAGCGGGCTCCATGCGAGGGGAGTCAGTCCTGATTCGATGCAGAGATCGAACGTTCCGTCACGCATCGGTGCGAGAGCTGCACAGGAGAACTCGGGTTGGGTGCTGACCAACGGCTCTTCGACGTAGGCGGACAAAGCCATGGTTTGTGCCGGTGTGTAGTTCGAAACACCGAACATCGACACCAACCCGCGATCACGCAGCGAGGCAAAAGCCATCGCGATTTCCTCGGGGTGCGTGAACACGTCGGGCCGGTGGATTTGGTAGAGGTCGACGAAGTCGACGCCGAGCCGGCGCAGCGATGCCTCACATGCAGAGACCAGGTACTCGCCCGACGAGTCGTAAGGAACCCCGGGAACAATGCCACCCTTGGTTGCCAGCACCATCCGGTCGCGCAATGACCGGTCGCTGGCCAAGACCCGCCCAAGTGCCTCTTCGCATGCACCGAATCCGGTTCCACCCCAGTCGAGGCCGTACACGTCAGCGTTGTCGATGAGATTCATACCCAGATCGATCGCGGCGGCAATCAAGCGACCGTTCTCTGCGTCGGATGCACCGGTGAGACGCCAACAGCCGAATCCGATCGAACCGACCTCGACTTCATCCCCGAGTCGACGCGTGGCATCCGACACGAGGTTCTCTTCCATGGGCTCAGGTTAGCCATGTCGCAGAAACGGCCTTTATGGTGACCTTGTATATGGAGAGCGCATGAACGAGTCGTGCCCGAACCCGGTCCGTCGGGCCGTCATGGTGCAACAGTGGCGCGATCTCGCCTATGTCCACTGGCGCTACGACCCTGCCGAGGTTCAACGTTTGCTGCCGGCCGATCTGGAAGTCGACACGTTCGATGGTTCGGCATGGGTTGGTCTCATCCCGTTCTCGATGCGGGGAATCACCCTGCCCCGGCTTCCCGCCGTTCCGTACTTCGGGTCGTTCCCCGAGATCAACGTGCGCACTTACGTTCGCCACAACGGCATTCCCGGGGTCTGGTTCTTTTCGCTCGACGTCAACCGTCTGATTCCCGCGGTAGTCGCACGAACCACCTATCTGTTGCCGTACTGCTGGGGACGTGCGTCGAACCGCATCAACGGTGACGTTCTGCAATCGAGTGTCGAGCGTCGTTGGCCGTCGCACGCGATGTCCCGCACCGAAATCGAAATCGGCAGCCCTATCGCACAACCCGATGATCTGTCAGTGTTTCTGTCGGCTCGCTGGGGCCTGTATTCACGGGGCCTTTTTGGCGGGCTCATGTATGCGCCCGTCGACCATGAACGGTGGCCGCTGCAGAATGCGACCCTGAAGTCGATCAATCAGAACGTTGTCGAAGCCGCCGGGCTGTCCACTCCTTCGGGTGAGCCGCACGTGATGTTCTCGCCCGGAGTCTCGGTGCGTATCGGTCGTCCGCGACGCGTCGCGCGACGCGCCTAGTCTCGAGCCCATGGAGAAGATGCGCTTCGGCGTGATCGGTACGGGAATGATGGGTTGTGAACACCTGCGCAACCTGCTTCCGATGGATGACGTCGGGGTCCCGGCCGTGTCCGATACGAACGCCGAACCGGTGTCATGGGCCGAGCTCACGCTGGGGGACAAGTGGGCCGGTGTCGCATCATTCCGCGACCACAACAAACTCATTTCATCGGGCCTGGTTGACGCCGTCGTCGTTGCTTCGCCCAACCACACGCACAAGGTCATCCTCGACGACATTCTCGCAACCGACGTTCCGGTTCTCGTCGAAAAGCCGATGTGCACCACGGTCGACGACTGCAAAACCATCGTCGACGCATCGGCCGGGCGCAAAGCCGTCACCTGGGTTGGCCTTGAGTACCGCTACATGCCCCCGATCGCTCGGTTCCTCGCGTCGATCCGCGCGGGTGACATCGGCAACCTGAGGATGCTCGCGATCCGCGAGCACAGGTTTCCCTTCCTCGTGAAGGTCGGGAACTGGAACCGTTTCACCCGCAACACCGGCGGAACCCTGGTCGAGAAGTGTTGTCACTTCTTCGATCTCATGAACCTCACCGTCGACTCGCGACCGAGCCGTGTGTATGCAAGTGGCGCCCAGGACGTGAACCATCTCGACGAAGTGTACGACGGTGAGCGCTCCGACATTCTCGACAATGCCTACGTGATCGTCGACTACGACAACGGTGTACGGGCGATGCTCGATCTCAGCATGTTCGCCGAGGGTGGCCGCAACGAACAGGAAATCGTTGCGGTGGGAGACGCCGGCAAGCTCGAAGCAGCCGTGCCGGGCGACGGCACTTTGTCTCTCGGTCGTCGCGCCGACCGGTCGGTGATTCAAATCGACGTACCCACTGACGAGGTCGGCCACGTCGGATTCCATCACGGGGCGAGCTACGTCGAACTGCGCCGATTCATCGACGCGGTGCGTGGAGCGGGCCCGGTCGAGGTCGACACCACTGCAGGACTGTGGTCGGTTGTCGTTGGTGCGGCTGCGCATCGGTCGATCGACGAGCGCCGCGCCGTGGACATTTCCGAATACGGGCTCTGAGCCGCAGCGCCGAGAAAGGCATGTCGCCGAAGCGACCTAGTGTGGATGCCATGCTCCATCCCTTCGACGACTTCCCGGTTCACCAAAGCTCGGCTCCGTTGATGCACGTCTTCAGTGACGCCCCGGGGGTGTACGACCGTTACTTCTACAACGGTCATGATGCGAACGGCGAGATCTTCTTTGCACTCGCATTCGGCGTCTACCCGAACAAGCAGGTGATGGACGCTGCATTCAGCGTTTCGATCGACGGTACGCAACACAGTGTGCGTGCCTCGCGCCACTGCGACCGCGACCGTACGAACCTCGAAGTGGGGGCGATCAGCATCAATGTCGTGCGGCCGATGCTGGAACACCGCATCGTCGTCGACAACCGTTTCGGATTGTCGGCCGACATCACCTGGCGTGCCACCTCTGCGCTCCTCGAAGAGCCCTCGTTCAAACACCTCGAAAACGGCCGGCCACAAATGGACTACACGCGCATGACACAGTTCGGCGAGTGGTCGGGGTGGATCGACGTCGACGGTCGACGCCTGGAACTCGGCAGCATGGGTCCGATCACCGGCTGTCGTGACAGGTCGTGGGGAGTCCGCAACTCGGCGCGCAGCGCCAACGGTCCGAAGAGGGCACCTCAGTTCTACTGGCTGTGGGCGCCAACGACTTTTGATGACCACTACACCCACGCCGCGATCAATGACTACGCCAACGGCAGGTCGTGGCACCGCAGCGGTGCGGTAGCCGCACGCGTCTCACATGCATCAACGTCGACGGAGTTGGTTCTCGACGAAACCAAGGTCGACCGATGTACTTCTGTTCACATCGAACCCACGTGGACGAAGGGCACCCGTTGGTTGGAGTCGGCCACGGTCACAATCGAGCGTTGGCGTGCCGAACCGGTCGTCGTCACCTACACCCCACTGCTCAAGTTCTTCATGAGGGGTATCGGTTACACGCACCCCGAGTGGGGCCACGGCGAATGGAAGGGTGAGTTCGCCGAAACTCGCGACGAGTTCGTCCTAGCCGAAGCGAATCCGGCCGACCCGACGATGATCCATCTCCAGAACCTGTGCCACGTCGAATCGAACGGCAAGACGGGAACCGGGGTGTTCGAACACCTCGTCATCGGTCCGCACGAACCCAGCGGCTTTGCTTCGATTCTCGACGGCGCCCGGTAGTGCATACTTGACACGATGAAGAGTGACTCACGACTCCAACGACTGAATGTGACTGCGGCGGTTCTGCATCTCGTGCAGGGCATTGCGATTCTCGTTCTCTCGAATGACTTCTCGCTGCCCGTCACAACGTTCTTCTGGAACGACGCTCCGAACAATCGACTCGACATCGCACGCCTCGAGCGGGGCTTCGACGTGTCAATCGCCTGGACGGCAGCGATCTTCCTTTTTCTTTCGGCACTCTTCCATTTCATCGTGTCGACCGTCGGCCGTCGCACCTACGAGTCCGAGATTGCGGCCGAACAGAACCGATTCCGTTGGGTCGAATACTCGATTTCTTCGACGTTGATGATCATCGCAATCTGCATGGTGTTCGGTATCGGTGACGTTGCGGGGTTGTTGGGCATCGCCGGAGCCAATGTTGCGATGATCCTCTTCGGTTGGATCATGGAGGTGGTCAACCGACCGGGTCAAAAGGTGTGGTGGACGCCCTTCTGGTTCGGCTGCATCGTCGGCATCGTTCCGTGGATCGGACTCTTCATCTACCTGCTCGGTCCGGGAAGCGACATGCCGAAGTTCGTCTACGGCATCTTTGTGAGCATTTTCATTTTCTTCAATCTCTTCGCTCTGAACCAGTACCTGCAGTACCGCAAGGTGGGGAAGTGGTCGAACTACGTGTACGGCGAAAAGGCCTACCTGTGGCTCAGTCTCATCGCGAAGAGCGCCCTCGCCTGGCAGCTCTACGGCAACACGTTGTCCGCCTGATCACTCGCGTAGAACTGAGTGTTCTCTGATCGCTGTCGAGTGATCGGCTCCACAAATCTCCGGCTCTTGAATTTCGATCGGGACACATTGGTCCCTAGTTGACACGAATGTCGTCGATCGACGTAGTCCGAAGGCTGCACCCTTTTGGCATGCGCCCTGTATGCGAGATGACCGAGCAACCCATAGCGGACGTGGCGTGCGGGGACGACATCCATGAGTGACTCAGGTGATGGAATGGGCAGTGGCGACTACGACAACGAAACCGCCGGCCTCGAAGCGAAGTTGCTCGCAAGAAAACTCGAGCAAGTCGACGCTGAAGCCCCCGCAGAAATCGCTGCAGACGGGTCTGAATCGAGGGTTGATGAATGGGAGGACGACGGAGGTCGTCGTTGAAGCAGTAGGACCCACCAGAGCAGACTCGAGGCGCGGGGTGTAGTGACGGGTTCGGCTCCGTCCCCGGCCCTTGAGGACGTGGAGCGAAACCCCTCAGGCCTTGGTGGGGCAGTCTCAACGGAAGCCGCTACAAACGCGTTTGGGCGTTTTCGGTTTCGGGATGATCAATTGGCGATCGAGATCACTAGTAATGGCGGTGTCGGACTGTCCTTGCGCGAAACGCTTTCCGCGAACAATCACTGTTCGTCCTTCGAGGATGACGCCCTTGTCGGGCGATGTATCTTGAAAGTCAGTCGGGCAAGCGCTCAAAAGTGGCGGTTTGCTTGACCAGACGAGTGGACGGGGGAATCGACGCATGATCACGATCATCAAAAACGGTCACGTATTGGACACTTCGACAATGACTTACTCCGATGGGTCGGATGTGGTCATCGAAGGAGGATTGATCTCTGACGTCGGTGCGAACATTTCAGCGAAGGCTGATCTCGTCCTCGACGCAAAGGGTAAGTACGTGCTGCCGGGATTGATCGATGCGCACGTGCACTTCCGGCTCGCCACCATGGATTTTCGATCATTGCTCGCCTGGTCCGAGGTGGAGTTCGGTGTTGTCATGGCTCGTCTCGCCCGCGAGACGGTCGAACGCGGATTCACAACGGTGCGGGATCTGGGTGGTGAAGTGTCCGGACTCATCAGTGCAATTCAGCATGGACACACGATGGGGCCCAGAATCGTGCGCGCGGGACACATGCTCAGCCAGACGGGCGGTCACGGCGACACGGCGGGTGGGCATCTCGACGTGCCGGCGTGCGCGTGTTCGTTCCGTTCCGACGCGTTTTCCATCGTTGCCGACGGTCCCGAGGCGGTGCGCAAGGCCGCGCGTCATCTTCTGCGCGACGGTAGCGACTTCCTGAAGATCCACGTATCCGGAGGTGTGGCATCGCCGATGGACCCGATCGACAGCATTCAGTACACACCGGAAGAGATCATCGCGGCGGTGACCGAAGCCAGCCATCGCGGAACGTATGTCGCAGCGCACGCATATTCGCCGGAAGCGATCGCGATGGCGGTCAGCAATGGCGTTCACTCCGTTGAGCACGCGAATTTGATCGACAAGCCGACGGCGGCCCTTGTCGCATCCAAGGGTGCTGTGATGGTCCCTACGTTGGCAACGTACAAGGCCATGAACGATGTCGGCACCAGACTCGGCTTGCCTGCTGCGAACCAGCAGAAGAACGTTGTCGTCTATGAATCCGGGCTCGAGTCGTTGGAAATTGCGTTGGAAGCCGGAGTGACGCTGGGCCTTGGCACCGATCTCATCGGCGAGACCCAGTCGTATCAGAACTCCGAGATGGCCATCCGCGCCGAGGTGCAGTCGGCCGCCGACATCTTGCGTTCGATGTGGGTCACAAATGCCGAGTTGTGTCGCTTGAAGGGCAAGATCGGCATCTTGACTCCCGGTGCATTCGGCGACATTGTGGTGAGCAACGTGAACCCGCTCGACAACATCGTTGCATTTGCCGACCATGAGAAGGCGATCGACGTGGTCGTCAAGAGCGGCGCGATTGTGGTGAGGCGCGATCGATGAAAGTCGCGGTGAATGGAAAGCGGCTTTTCTTCGACACGTCCGGATCGGTGCTGACGGCCGGTGAATCGGGACTGGTCGAAAAGCCGACGTTGATTCTCCTGCACGGAGCGCCGGGAAATTCTGATCACACCGTGTTCAAGCCGATGTTCGAGGAATTGGCCGACGTTGCGCAGGTGATCTACCTCGATCTTGCAGGTTGCGGTCGAAGCGATGATCCAGTCGACGGTCGCTTCAGTCTGGAGTCCTGGGCTGATGATCTCGTTGGGTTCTGCGATGCGCTCGGTATCGAGAGGCCCATTGTTCTGGGAAACTCCGCTGGTGGCATGGTGGCAGCGGTTTACGGAATCCGACACCCGAACCATCCGGGGAAACTGATTCTGTCGAGCACCCAGGCGAAGTTGAGAGCCGAGCGCTGTCTCGCGGTGTTCGAACGAATCGGTGGTCCCGAAGTTCGAGCAGTGGCTGAAAGGGCGCTTGTGACGCATGGGGATTTCGACTCGTTGATGGCATACCGCGACCGATGCATGCCGCTGTACAACCCAACTCCGCAGAAGCCGAAGCGCCATTCGATTTTCCGGCTCGAGTGTGCCGATACTTTTCACAGACTCGGCGGCATCTGGCATCAGTTGAACTTTCTCGACGACCTTTCCAAGATCAGTTGCCCAACGTTGGTGATGGCAGGCGAGGAAGATCCGGTGACGCCTATCGCGGACGCCGAAGACATCGCGGGACAAATCAACCCCGCACTGTTGCGGTTCGAGCGATTCGCCAATGCGGGTCACGGAGTCTGGCTCGACCGACACGCCGAGGCCTTTGCGGTCATCCGCAGCTTCATCGCGTCGTAGCGACTTCTGGCCGCGTTGCACCCAAGAACGTGACCTTGCATCTGTTCGGTTTGAGTTCCCCCGAACTAGCCTGAGAATCCGGTCGGTTCGGCACCTTGGGCGAGTTTCGCTCCGGGTTCGGCTCCGCCCCCGCCCCTTTAGCTCAGTCGGTAGAGCAGCGGACTTTTAATCCGTTGGTCCAGGGTTCGAGCCCCTGAGGGGGCACTTGTGTTTGGGGTACTCGGTCACCATCCGAGTCGAGTCTCTGCGTCCTTCAACTCGGGAGCAAGAGCAACAAGCAAGTTGAAAATGTCCTTGCGTTGGCGCGAGTTCAGGCCGTTGGCGTCTCCCATGATTTGGGAGCCCTGAAGGACCAACTGAATCACGAGGGCGAACGTGCGGGCCGTGCGCTTGTCAATGTGGTTGACCTCGGCAATTCGGTCAGCGATGCGCATGTAGATGGAGCGATCGCTGTCGAAGATGCCGGGGTCGAGACCCTCGTCAATGAGGTGGTTCACGATTCGAAGCCGAAGTGCGACGTCGGGGTTGTTCAGGAGAATCGGAAAGATTTCTGTGAGGGGTCTTTCAGCGACAGCGTCGACGATTTGTCTCATCAGCCGATTCGAGACTGCGAGGAGGAGCTCGTTGCGCGAACCGAAGTAGCGCTTGAGGTGCATGGTCTGCAGGCCCGCAGCCGATGCAATGTCACGGACCGTCAACTTCGCGATCGGTCCGGCCCGACCAAGCTCGATGACGGCAGCTATCAGCCGCTCGGCACCCTCATCTCGGGGAATGCGCGTGCCAGCTGTTTTGTTAGCCATTCCATATTGTTTAGCAAGCCCTGTAATCCCGCACCTTTTAGATAGCAACCATCAGTGAGCTTGTTGCCAGGGCGGAACCGGACGCAAGCGGGGATACCACGGACTGCGCAGCGGGTCACCGTGCGTCAGTTGCAGAGAGAGGCCGGGTGTCAGCGGCACGGTTGGTTTGCCCGGCGGGCGGGGTGCGTAGACGATGTCCTCGCCGTACATGCGAATGGTGATGGCGCGTCGACTGCTGTTGGGTCCGGTGGGTCCACCACCGTGAAGAGTCGCGGGGTGGGCGAGGATGATGTCGCCCGGTGTGATGTCCCACGAGACGATGTCCCACGCGCTGCGGTTCGCTTCGATGTCGGGTAGCGGCGGGTACTCGCTGCCGAAGTAGGGAAGCGTGGGGTCTTCGGTGACTCGGCGTGGGTTGAATCCGTCGTAACGGGTGCCGCGGTGCGTGCCGCGAACGTATTCGAGACACTCGCTTGCCGGGAGAGGGTCGAGGCTGATCCATGCCGAGGCGATCATCGTGCCTTCCATCGGCCAATAGGGAAGATCTTGATGCCACGGGGTGCGCCCGCCATTCGGTCCCTTGACAAACCATTCGTCGGAGTACAACCAAATGTCGGGCGAACCGAGAAGCACGGCCATCATGTCGGCGACGGGCGAGTCGTACATGAAGCGTTGGAGTTCGGGCGACACCTCGGTGTTGCGAACGAGTTCGATGAACTCGTTCTCGGTGCCGTCATAGAAGAGGTGCTTTTTCTGACCGCTGTCTCCCATGACACGGTCGAGCCCGAGTTGCAGGAGGAGCAGCCACTCGGGATGAAGTGCCTGGCGCAGAATTGCGACGCCATCACGAGCGTAGGTGTCACGCACCTCGGGTGTGATCAGTGCAACTGCTTGTTCCGTGGTTGTTGGTGCCCCCATGTGGCGAGATTAGGTCGGGTGACGGGGGCGCAGTGACTCAGCCTGAATCGTTGTTTAGGATCAATCCGTGAAAAGCCGTCGTCTGCATCGTGTCGTTGGTCTTGTCGTCGCAGGAGCCGTCGCGCTTGCTGCTTGTGGCGGTGAATCGGCAGACCGCGACCGGAACGTCGATGCAGTTCCGGCAACGGCCGTGGCCAGCGGGCCGCAGGGCCGCGACCTCACGTTCACCGAAACTTTTGCCGACGGCTCGAACAAGGGCGCGGGCACGACGGCCTCGTGGGGCGAGACCCCCGGAGCGCTGACCATGAAGTCGTTGGGTATCGATGAAGGATTGGCATTCGACAAGGTGTCGTGGCCTGCGTTGGTCGGCGCTCTTTCAACCGGCGACGCGAGACGGTACGTGGGCGCGAGCGAGTACATCTATTCGCCAAGCGACAAGCGCGGCCTTGTTGTTCTTCGCGCTGAGGTGGAAGAGATGGGTCTCGGGTCCACGCCTGCGACACGGTTGCGTGGTCAATCGGGAACGGTGGCCGGGACATTCGATGACGTCATGCAGGCCGACCTCGACAACGACGGTTTGCCTGAAACGATCATCGCCAAGTCGGCCGCCAGCGAAATTGAAATCACCGATGGTGCCGGCAGCAAGACCGTCGTCAGCGGAATTGACGATGACGAATACATCCGTGAGCGTTTTGTGGTCGCCGACTTCACCGCCGATGGGTTGCCCGACATTGCAAGGGTTGGTCGGCGGGTGGTCTTACTGGCCCAGCTGGCATCAACCGATGGTTCGATCAAGTTCAACGAACCTGCGAAGGCTGAAGTTGACGGTCGCGGAAGTCTTGGTTCACAACCATATTCACTGTCGGCCGGAGATCTGAATGGCGATGGTCGTGCAGATCTGGTCTTCACCGGGATGTCCGGCACAACAAGCAACGAGTTGACGTTCCTCATCGCCGATGCACGCGAAGTCGGCAAGTTCAAAAGTGAACGGGTCGATGTGAGAGGTGTGACCGGTGGAATTCGCAATGTCGAAGTTGCCGACATTGATGGAATGCCGGGGAACGAAGTTCTCGTTGTCACCCGTGAGAACGGCGTTGTTCACGTCACGCGTACCGGCTCTGCCACCCTCGTTCCATCGGTTGAATTGACCACTCCCGAAGAGAATTTCGCCTTTGCCGCAAGCAGCGGCGATGTGAATGCAGATGGTGTTGCTGACGTCGCATACCTCGATGGAATCGGCCGGATTTTTGTGCGGTTGGGCGTACGCGGTGGTTCGTGGGCAAATGATCGTGCCGCAATCAACCTGCCGGGAGCGATTGCAAGTCCCGCCAGCGCATCGGTTCGCATCCGTGACGTCAATGGTGACGGTCGAAATGACGTCAGCATCATCAGCGGTACGGCAGTCGACAATTTTGTCGCGCGTGCAACAAACGCGGCCGGAACCATGCGGATGACCGACCAGCACGATGTCGACAATGACTCGAGTTACGGGCGCTCGGTGTTGGCCGAATTTGTGGACGTGAATCTCGATGGTCGCCGCGACGTCATCATGTGTTCGCAGGAATACAGGCGTGCCTGTTACGTCAATCTTCATTCGGGCAGCCGTACGAATCCCTACGGCCAGGCCACCCCGATCGTCATCGGCGACATGGCCAGCGCCATCTCAGACATTGCGGTCGGCGACGTGACCGGCGATGGCTGGCCCGACCTCGCAATTGCCTCGGGCAAGACGATCATGATTCTCGGTAACTCGCGTCGACCATCGACGCCGTTCGCTCGCCTCGGAATCGAGCAGAGCGTCGTGCTGACCAAGAACGTGAGGTCGATTGCCATTGCAGAACTGACGGGTGACGCGTACGTCGATGTGGTTGTCGGCTTCACGCAGGGCCTCTCGGTTTTGAAGGGTGCTGCCCGATCCGTTGATCCAACAACCGGCTTGCCGACGTACGTCTCGACAACGGAGACCGTCATCGGCACCACCGCCGTTGTCGACGACCTGTATCCGGCCGATCTCGACGGAAACAATCCGATCGACTTCGTTGGTCCCGATGGCGGAACCGTGAGGAACTGGGTCAGACAGGGAAGCAGCTGGTCGAGTGATCCAGCGCCGGTTTCTTTCCCGTCGAACCAAACGTCGAGGCCTGTCAAGCCGGTCATTGCCGACTTCACCGGCGATGGTCGCGTCGACGCGGTCACTGTCAATGATGCCCAACTTGTCGGTGGCAAACCGGTTGTGCAATTCGCCGCAGGCAAGAAAGGTCGAGGTGGTTTCTACGCCCGCGAGGTGATTGGGGAGTTGCCGAAGTCCTCGTTCGTCATTGATGGGTCGCGGGCACTCGATTTGAACTTCGATGGATTGACGGATCTTGCCGTGCCGGTTCGCTTGGGTACCCGCGTCGCCATTTATGGAATCATCAACCAAACGAGTGGCGGAACAGCGTCGTTCGCTCAGACTGCAGTCGAGTTCGCGTCGGTTTCGGTGGGTAATTCAGGCTTGGTTGCCGTGTACCCGGACTTCATGAATGCGGATCGCATCATCGACATGATGATCGTGGGCGAGAAGAACTACCGCTTCGAACTTTCCCCCATGGCGTCGGGGCCAATCGTGTACTCGGCGGTGGATGCGAACGTGACTCTTGGTGGCCGACAAGTAGAGGGCTTGTATCCGATGAACGGCGATGCCGCATCGGCACCATCTGTTGTCGCAACGTCAACTCAGACGACAAAGAGGGGACAAGCTGCGGTCGTGTTGAAAGGCGAGAGAGTTGCCGGCAGGTTCAGTCACTTTCCCGCTGCGCTCGGACCCCAGGACAGACCCATCACCGTCGCGGCGACCGGGCGGCTCGACTCCGACGCATTCGATGACGTTGTTGTTTCACGTCGATTCGGGATCGACATTTACACGGCCTCGAACTCTGCCAACTGGGGAAAGGTCCAAGCACTGTCCCCGAGTGAGGAAATTTTCGATCTCTCGATCGGGCGATTGACCACCGATGGTCATGCCGACGTCGTGGCGGCGACCAAGAACACGCGCAGTACGCGACGTCCCGGGAATCCAAACAACGAACCGTACGTGTTCTTGGTGCCCGCAGATCGCCTTGACGTCGTCGACATCAACGGCGATGGATTGGACGACGTCGTCACCTTGAAACAGGAACGACTCAACGTTTATTTGGCGATCAACGGGCCACAAATTCTTCCAAACTCGCCGAGTCTTGAGATCGACCTTCTTCAATCGCGCCTGGAGTCGGGTCCGTACGGTTCGGGCCTGATTGTTGATGACGTCAGCGGCGACGGCATGGTCGACGCTCTGATTTCGACGGGAGGCGGTCAGGTCATCGTATTGAACGGTCCGCTTTCCGAATCCACCAAGGTCGGAGCGACGAATCTCGTGTTGAACGACAACCTGTGGCAGATGCAGCTCATGGATGTGAACGCCGACGGTCTGCGGGACATCGTTGGTGTCAAACGACCCGGCGAGAAACCCGTTGCGTACCTGAACTCGGGCAATCCCGGGCAACTCTTCAACGCAAAGCGCACCTTCGATGTGTCATTCGCGCAGATTGCGGCGGCCGGACTTGGTGCGATCGATCTGAATCGTGACGGACTCGACGACATCGTCGTTGGCACGGCTGCAGTCGGATACTCCGAGTCGGGTTCGTTGAAGTCGTACCTTGCATCAGTCGGGGGGATCTATGGAACGAGTCCGCGTATTGCGGTGTCAAAGCCCCTCACCGATCCGACCCAGCGCGACTACATCGAAAAAGTCACGTTGACCGCGACGGCGACAACGCCCGCGGGTTCATCGGTTTCATTTGAGATGACCAACAACGGCACCGATTGGTACGCCGTCGAATCCGGGAAGTCGTTCACCTTTCCGTCGAACGGTGCGGCACTTGCGTGGCGGGCGAAATTGGCGTCCGCTACAGGCGCCGTGGCGCCAACGGTGACGAAGGTTGTTGTCGCGGCACGCGCTTACGTGCCGCCCGCGCCCGTCGCAAGCGCTCAGGCCGTAACCGGCGATGCTTCGTTGACCGTTCAGTGGGTTCCCGGACCGGCGGCATCGGGTGGTGTCGTGAAGACGTACAAGGTCGTCGACCCCGAAGCCGACGAGGTGAAGTGCGTGACGACAGAAACGATGTGCGTCGTCAGCGGACTGCAGAACGGCAAGACGTACGCACTCCGCGTCATTGCCGAGAACCCGGCCGGGGCCGTAGTCACGCAGGTGACGGGGCAACTCACCCCGACTGCATTGCCGACTGCGCCCGGAAAACCGGTGTTGAAGCCCATCGAAGGCGGCTTTGAAGTGTCGTGGAAGGCCCCGTCCAACGCATCAACCGACGCACTGGTCGAGCGTTACGTGGTGAAGTTCCCCCTCGTCGACAAGGAGTGCGTCTCGACAACCACGACCTGCACGGTGACGGGTCTTGTGCCCGGCACGTCGTATGTCGCAACGGTTGCGGCGGCCAACGTGCGCGGCCAAGGCGCGTGGTCGGCCATGTCCGATCCGGCCGCACCCTTGGGCCGTCCGACCATCGTCAGTGCCCTTGCCTCGCAGGTGTCGGTCAGTCCCACGCTTGGCGGATTCCGAGTCAGCGTTCCGAACGGTTTGTTCTCGACGACGGGGACGGGTATTTCCGAATTGAAACTGTTGATCGATGGCCAGGTTGTCTGTTCGACAAAGAAGTCAACGGCCGAGCAACCGTGTGGCACCGCAAGCACCGAGCTGTTCCTGGTGTCGGGCCTGTCAAAGTCGGGCGATGGTTCGGCGTTCGAGTCGCAAAAGACGTACGAATTCAGTCTGGTCGGAGTCAACGAAGCCGGCGAGAGCCAACCTTCACCGGCGATCAGCGCCACGTATCTGGGCAACATCGTCGACTTCGCGCCAACCGTTCAGGTGGGCGATGGTCAATTGACCGTGTCATGGACACCGCCGGCCAATGCGGGACCCAATTTCACCGTCACCGTGCCGCATCCCGGTGACGAGCCATGCGTGGTGACGGGTACCGGCACCACATCGTGTGTCATCGACGGGCTCACGAACGGTTCGCTCGTGACGACGAATTACGCCGCGTCGAACGGTTTCAGTGAGGTCACGGGTTCGGTCTTGGGTGTTCCGGCACCGATCCCCGGCAAGGTGGGCGAACTGGCGGTCGCGACGGATGGTGCCCAGGTGGCGGTCAAGTGGACTGCCCCAGACAACGCGGTCGAAGCGCGGGTGTCGGGATACGAAGTGACGCTGAGCCCGGGCGGCAAAAAGTGCGAGGTGGCCGTCGACGCCATGCTGTCATGCGACTTCACTGGTGTCAGCCGGGGTCAGTCGTACACGGTTGAAGTGATTGCAAACGGGGCTGCGGGCAGCGGTGCGAAGTCGAGCAAGTCGATCGTCGCAGCAACGGCTCCGGGCCGCGTGATGTTCGATCCCATCATGATTGCTGAGACGAGCATCGTCCTCACATGGGACCCGCCGATCGACAATGGTGGTTCGGAGATCGTTGGCTACGACGTTCTCGTCGATGGGGAGACACTCACGATTACCTCTCCGTCGGTGACGTTGGGTGATCTGAGTCCCGGACGGATGTACAGCGTGACGGTGGCCGCCAAAACCGCAGCGGGCTATGCGGGTGAAGGTACGACGGTGCAAGTCAGGCCGATGGGCATGCCGGGTGCACCGAAGATTGTGTCAGTCGAGCAATCTGCCGACAGCATCCTTCTGAACGTGAAGGCACCGACACGAAACGGTGGCAGTGCAATCGTCGCCTACGACTGTGTCGTCACGCGCGGTTCGGCCAAGGTCGTGGTGGAGTACTCGTGTGGCGGGCCGGATGGTTCGGTCGTCGTTCCTCGAGGGGATGCAGCAGCGGGCACGAAATTCGACATCGCGGTGATCGCCCGCAACGAGCTGTTGCCGGGTGAACCGACTGAACCCACGGTTGTTGTGTTGGCCGACAAGCCGGGACAAATCGGCAGCATGTCAATGGCTGCTTCCGCGGATGGACTGTCGTACGAACTCACATTCGATGCGCCGGGCGACGGTGGTTCACCGATCACCGGATACGAGCTGCGGGTTGTCAACGCGATCACCGGTGAGCAACTGCAGGCAGCATCGACCAGCGCAAGCAACCGACGTTTCGTCGTGGCACCTCCGTTCGGCGTGTCGGTTCGTGTTCTCGTGTCTGCGGTCAATGCAATTGGGGCCGGGCCAGCTGCATCGCCGTTCGGAACGCTGCTCGTGTACGGGCCGCCGAGCGAACCCAAGATCTCGAAGCTTTTCGCGGGTGATGGCGAGGTGTACGTCGAGTGGGACGTGCCGGCGTCGACCGGTGGCGCCGTGATCGAGGCATACACCGTCGAGGCTGTTGCCGAGTCGGGTACGTTCCTGCCTTCGAGCATCGAAATTGTCGATGGCTTCCGCGGCGCGGTGTTCCGTGGACTCGAAAACGGGGTTGTCTACCGAATCCTCGTCACGGTCTCCACCGCAGGTGGAGATACGACATCGACATCCGATCCGATCGTGCCGATCGGCCCACCCTGGGCACCGTCGATCTTCGTCGATGCCATCGGCGATGGTTTTGCCGATGTCAGGTGGGACGTGCCCGTGAGTACGGGCGGCCTGCCCATCGATGAATACGTCATCACGACAACGCCCGAGGGCGGCAAGTGCGAGGCGGTCGACAATCGCTGTCGCATGACGGGCCTGAAGAACGGTGTCGGTTACGTGGTGAACATCGCCGCGAGAACGCAGTGGGGACTTGGTCCCGAGGGAATCTCGCGGTCGTTCACTCCACTCGCGGTTGAAGTGCCTGCAGCCGATGCGAAGACTTCGGGCCCGAGCGACCAACCTGCACGCGTGATTGTGCCCAACCTGTCGATCGTCGGCGGGGAGGGCGCCACGAGTAGCCGAACCGGTGCTGGTACGACAGCGACGACGGTTGTGCCGCCGACGACCTCATCAACGACCGGAGCGCCTCGGTTGTTGGTCGGACAAAAGGTTGCTCTCCGTGCGCTGTTGGCGGCCTTCAAGGTGAAGCTGCCCGCGGGTGCGGTGGCATTGCTCGATGTCAAGACTGCGGCGAGCAAGCCGTGTGCAGTGACGAAGCGTTTCGTGACCGGACGGTCGGCAGGACAATGTCGCTTCACGATTCTGGTTCAGCCGAAGAAGGGCAAGGCCAAGCGCGTGAACGTTAACGTCGAGGTGGTTGCCGCCAAGGGTTAGGCGGCAACCACTACTTCGTGATGCGGTCGCTGATGCGGTGATAGACGCCCATCAGCGAGTTCGGTGCGATCGAGTCGGTCATGATGACCTTGCCCGCAGCGATGCGCTCGCGGATCTGGCCGAATGCCGCACCGTAGGCCTCTTCGTTGGTGTGCATGTGTTCGTAGACGGTGAGAAGTGGGTTTTCGCTGATCCACGGCTGGCCGACCATGTTGATATCGGTCTTGGTGTAGCGCTGCGCCGCCGTGAAACCGGGCAGGTCGAGCACGTCGGGTAGGTGTTGGGTGTCGTACCAGTGGTCGAGTTCGCCGGCGCGTTCGGCCGACGCTGGTGCGGCGTAGGCGAGAAACACGCCGTCGGCGATGTCGGCCTGCTGCAGTTTGCTCGCTTGTCGCGGCGATCGTTCGAGGTAGTACATCGCGCGCATGGTGTCACGGTCCATCACGCCTTCGGGTGACCGACGCATTTCGCCTGCGCTGATGCGACGCATGTGTTCGTCGGAGATGTTCTGGATGTGCGCGGCACTGTCGACCTCGAGGTCGTAGATGGTGAGGTATTGCTGGGGAATTGGCTGCCACGACGGGAATGCCTTGTAGCGAATCGCCGATACGTAACCGGGTACTTCGAGCACGTCGGGTACGTGGACGTCGGTGTACCAGTCGTTGTATGCGGAGTCGGCTTCAGGGGAACCCGGATTCGTGAGAACGATGAGGACGGCTTTCATGACGGCTTGACCCAGTTGCCGTTTTCGTCGAACACGAGCGGCACGAGTTCACCCTCCTTTACTTCGAAGTCGTTGCGCAGGGACACGGGGATTTTCTGATAATTCCACTTCATGATGTCGACGGTCATTTCAACGATCTGCTCACGGGTGAAGTGGACGAACAAGCTCGAACGAAGTTCATCGCCGATCTGTCCGGGCTGGGTCATCACTGCATCGGCGAAACGCAGGGCGACCTTGTGGCGTTCGGCAAGGTCACTTGACTCGTAGGCCTTGACCTTTTCGATGGTGGGTTCATCGAGACCTTCCTGCTTGGCGACCGCCAAGCGGACGCTCAGTCAAGTCTTGCAATCGTGGTAAACCGCACACCGCATGCGGATGATCTCGGTTGTGACCGGATCGAGGTTCGACATGCGAACGACTGCGGCCTGCCAGTCGCCGAGTGGTTTGCGCAGCGGTACGGCCGCGTAGGTGCCGGACGCGACGCGCGGTGTGCGAGGGCTCATTGCAATCCTCCGAATACCGAATTCCAGGTGGTTGCGATTCGCTGGCGTTGCTCGACGACCAGAAGTGCCGACACAAAGTCGACCATGGCCTGATCGCCGAGAAGTTCGCGAACCTTGGCGGCGGTTTCGTCACTGAGGCTCGCGACGTCGATCATGTACTCCTCAGTGAAGGCGAGGCACGCCTTTTCCGCGGTGCTGAGGCTTTCGTCGGCGTACCAGCTTGCAAGTTCGACCGTTTCGGCAGTGCCGAGGATCTCGCGGATGCGCTGTTCGCACAGCCCGAGGAGACGATTGTCAACGACGCTCCATGCGGCATCTCGCGCCAAGTTCAACTGCTCGAGCACATCGGGGTTTGCGGCCAGGTGGTGTTCGAGAATCGCGTCAGTCCCCACGAGCCCGAGATTACCCCGAGACGGATGCCGGGCTAGCGGGCGCTGCGAGGCTTGCCCCGTCGGCAGGCGTCACTGCAGTACTTCACGTATTCCCAGTCGCGCTCCCATTTCTTGCGCCAGGTGAAGGGCAGGCCACATGTGACACAGATCTTCTCGGGTCGAGGGGCCACGCAAGGCAGAATAGAGGCATGGGAGAACACGTGCTCTACGAGCGCTCGGGGGACGTGGTTCGCATCACGTTGAATCGGCCCGAAAAGCGCAACGCGCTGTCACTCCCGGTTCTCCGGGAACTGACCGAGGCGTTCGCCGATGCGGGAAAGTCCGACGCAACCGGCGTGGTGCTGGCGGCCGAAGGGTCGGTGTTCTCGGCGGGGCACAACTTCGGCGACATGCTCGGCGCCGACTACGCGGCGACGTTCGAGGTGTTCGACACCTGCACGCGGATGATGAACGTCGTGCAGTCGATTCCCCAGGTGGTGATCGCGCGTGTGCATGCCCTTGCGACTGCGGCCGGTTGTCAGTTGGTTGCGACGTGCGATCTGGCGGTCGCTTCCGACAATGCATCGTTCGCAATTCCCGGTGGCAAGGGAGGATTGTTCTGTCACACGCCGTTGGTCGCAGTTGCGCGGAATCTCGGCCGCAAGCGTGCGCTCGAACTCGCCCTGACGGGCGATGCCATCGATGCGCAGACCGCATTGCAATGGGGATTCGTGAATTCGGTTGTCCCCGTCGACCAACTCGATGACGCGGTCGACGACCTGCTGGCCCGGGCGACACGCGGGTCGGCTCACTCGAAGGGCCTGGGCAAGCAGGCGTTCTACAGGCAGATCGACATGTCGCAGAATGATGCCTATAGATATGCGGTCGGAATGATGTCCGCCGCAGCAACAACCCCCGATGCCCAAGAGGGCATCGCTGCATTCCTCGAAAAGCGCCACCCTGATTTTGGTGGTGAGCACAAGTGACCGCCTTGGAGACTCCGAACTCGATCGAACTCTCGGTATCGGGCATGACCTGCGGTGCGTGTGCGGCACGCATCCAGGACCACTTGAACGAAATCGAAGGTGTGCAGGCCGCGGTCAACTACGCAACCGAAACAGCCACGATCAACCTTCTGCGTGGCATTCCGGTCGATGAACTGATCGGCGCAGTGACGGAAATCGGCTACGGAGCCGAAGTGCGCGACGCCGAGGCGACGACCCTCGGCGCCAGCGATGAAGAGTACGAAGAAGACCTTGGCGTGTTGCGGCGTCGTTTGATCGTGTCACTTGCCCTTGCAGTACCGGTCGCTGTGTTTTCGATGGTCGAGGCGTGGCAGTTCCGCAACTGGCAGTGGTGGGCACTGCTGCTCAGCGCGCCCGTGGTGACCTGGGGTGCATGGCCGTTCCACAGATCGGCTGCGCTCAATCTGCGCCACCGCACCGCCACCATGGACACACTGATTTCGATCGGTGTGATTGCCGCCGTTGCGTGGTCGCTGTGGGCACTGATCTGGGGTGACGCCGCACACATGTGGGGCTCGATGGGTTCGATGCTCGACATGGACCACGGCGACGGTTACCACGTCTACTTCGAGGTCGCCACAACCGTGACGGTGTTCATCCTTGCGGGCCGCTACCTCGAAGCCCGGGCAAAACGTTCGGCTGGTGACGCTCTGCGCGCTCTGCTGGCTCTCGGAGCCAAGTCGGCCACGGTGCTGCGCGACGGCAAGGAAGTTCAGATCGATGCAAAGCACGTCGCGGTGGGCGACGTTCTGGTGGTTCGACCCGGCGAGAAGTTCGCTGCGGATGGGGAAGTCGTCGATGGAACATCGTCGGTCGATGTTGCAATGCTCACGGGCGAAAGCGTGCCCGCCGACGTTGCCCCCGGTGATGTGGTGACCGGGGCAACGATCAACCTGACGGGTCGCGTGCTTGTGCGCGCAACACGCGTGGGCGCCGACACCACCTTTGCCCAGATGGCAAAGCTCGTTCGCGAGGCACAGGCGTCGAAAGCGCCGGTTCAGCGTCTGGCCGATCGTGTCAGCGCATGGTTCGTCCCGGCAGTTCTGTTGATCTCGGTACTGACACTCTTTGGATGGCTGATCATCGACGGTGATGCCGCGAAGGCGTTCACGTCAGCCGTCGCGGTGTTGATCATCGCCTGCCCGTGTGCGCTCGGACTCGCTACCCCCACGGCTTTGATGGTGGGGAGCGGGCGTGCCGCACAGATGGGCGTGGTCATCAAGGGCGTCGACGTGTTGCAGGGCACGCGTCGTATCGACACCGTTGTGTTCGACAAGACCGGCACGGTGACCACGGGTGTCATGCAGTTGCGCGAGGTCATCTGTGCTCCCGGAGTCGATCGAATCGACGCACTGCGCTACGTCGGTGCCGTTGAGTTCGCCAGCGAACACCCGATCGCCAAGGCGATCGCCAAGGGCGCGTTGCGCGAACTCGGCGATGTCCCGCGAGTCGATCAATTCAGTGCGCTGGCGGGAATGGGTGCGCGCGGCATTGTCGATGGTGTCACCGTGATCGTCGGTCAAGAACGACTGTTGCAAAGTGAGTTGATTCTCATCCCCGGTCCGTTGCGCAAGGCACTTGCCGACGCCCGCGAGCAGGGCAACACCGCCGTTGTTGCCTCGTGGGGTGGTCAGGCCCGCGCGGTGTGCGTTGTTGCCGACGCACCGAAGGGGACATCGTCCGAGGCCATCGAGTTGCTTCGCAACATGGGGATGGCGCCGATTCTGCTCACCGGAGACACGCAGGCGACCGCCACGGCAATTGCCAAGCAAGTGGGCATCGAAACCGATGACTATCACGTGCGCGGTGGAGTTCTTCCCCACGAAAAAGTCAATGTCATCCGCGAGATCCAGGAACGCGGCTACGCAGTCGCGATGGTGGGTGACGGCGTGAACGACGCGGCTGCATTGGCGCAGGCCGACGTCGGCATTGCGATGGGCACGGGTACCGACGTGGCAATGCAGGCGAGCGATCTCACCATCGTCAGTGGCGACTTGCGACTGGTCGCAGATTCGATTGCATTGTCGCGCGCGACTTTGCGCACGATCGGCGCCAACGTGTTCTGGGCGTTCGCCTACAACGCTGCGGCAATTCCGGTGGCCGCGAGTGGTCGACTGAATCCGATGTGGGCGGGTTTGGCGATGGCGTTCTCCAGTGTCTTTGTGGTGACGAACAGCCTGCGGCTGCGGCGATTCACGCCGCGCCACCGCACGGTGGTTCGTCACCCGTCGACGAAGCGCGCCTGAATTCAGCCACGAACGACTCGGCCGCTTTCAACGCTTCGGCGCGATTCCACCTCACGGTTCGCTCGGGCATGCCCAGGTGTCGGCCAATCTCGGTGCACTTCCAGCCAGCGCACGACAATCTGACGATCTCGCGGCGCAATTCGCTGACACCGTGGAGCTCGAGCTCGATCAAAAGATTGCGGACATCATCGTGGTCAGGTGGTGGCGCGACCTCGGCCTCGAGTATCCCGATGCCGCTGGCCGTGAAATGGTCGTGGTCGATGAACTCGACAGTCGTCTTGCGCGGCCGGTGCTCTGCGACGAACTCGTGGTACTCGATGTCGCGGACCAGATTCGCGGCGATCTTGCGTGGCCGGCGGTCGACCGGATATGAGGTGATGGCAAACCACGCCTGGGTGATGACGTCGCAGAGTGCTCCTTCGATTCCGCCCTTATGCAACTTGCCTCGACGTTTGGCGATCGAAATCACGGGTGGCAGCAGCCGGTGAAGCACGATTTGGGCGGCAAGAGGATCACTCGCAGCACGCGACACCAAGGCAAAGAGGTATGCATCGGCATCGTCGCATTCGCTCGGGCCACCAAAACCCGCACGCACGACGACGTCGTCGAGGCGCTCGATGGGACCACCCGGAAGGCCCCAGGAATTGACCCGTCGCAGGACGCGGGGGCTGGCGTTCGCTGATTCCCAATCGGCGAGGAGACCCCGAAGGAGTGGGCCCGATTTCTCGGTGCGAACCAGAGGTTCGCAGGCCAAGGTGGGGCCGTTCGTGGGTTGATGTGACGGGATGTATTCCGTGATGAGTGACATGTGCGGGACGGTGCGGTTGCACCATCTCCGCGGGTCGAGATGCGGGTCTCACCGAAGGTCTCACCGGTGCGAGAATCTCTTCATGCGCATCACCTTGCCCTCGGGAACCGAAGCCGAAATCGCACGACCCGAGGGTTCGCCCCGGATCGGTCTGGTTGTCACGCCCGATATTTGGGGCCTGCGTCCATTATTCGACGACCTTGTTGCGGGCTGGGCACGCGATTGGGGCATGGCCGTTGCGGCGGTCGATCAGTACGCCGGTTCACGACCCGCCGAGTCGGCCGATGTCGACACACGTTTTGCGGCCGTCGCAGCGCTCGACGACGACCGCCATCTGGCGGATCTTCTCGCGGCGGCCGATGTTCTCGGTGCGCCGACCACTGTGTTGATGGGTTTTTGCATGGGTGGCATGTACTGCTTCAAGGCAGCGCGAAGCGACCGTTTTGCAAAAATCGCGTCGTTCTACGGAATGATCACCCTGCCCGAGGCGTGGAAGGGTCCCGGTCACGCCGAGCCCTTGTCGTGCCTGCGTGCGGGTCATGCAGATCGTGTTCTTTCAGTCATCGGCGGCAAGGACAAGTGGACACCACCCGCCGACGTCGAGGCGTTGCGTGCAACCGGCTCAACGATCGCGTTTTATCCCGAGGCCGACCACGCATTCGCGCACAATCCCGAGAATCCCGCACATCGTCCCGACGATGCGGCCGATGCCTTCAGCCGTGCACGCGCATGGTTCGAGTCGTGACCGACCCGCGGTAACTAGCTGGCGCGCTGTTCGAGGCTGGTGCGGTTCAGCAACTTGTACTGACGATCGCGCTGTTCCAGCCAACCGAGGCGGATGAAGCTGGCGATTGCCTTGTTCACGCGCTCACGTGACGCACCGACCATGCCCGCGAGTTCTTCCTGCGTGACCGGGAGCGTGAACTCATCGGCGCCACCCGAAAGTTCGAGGAGACGTTTTGCAGTGCGACCGGTGACGTCGAGGAACACGCTGTCGGCGAGGGCTTCATCCATTGCGCGGAGACGCTTGGCGAGAACCTTCGTGACACCCCACAACAGGTCGGGGTTCGAGTGCAATTGCGGTTCGACGGCGCTGTAGGGGATGCGCAGAACTTTCGACGGCTCGAGCGCGCGTGCAAGGGCGCTACGGGCGCCACCATCGAGCAGTGCAAGGTCACCGAAGAGGTCGCCGGGAATCATCAGCGCGACGACGCTTTCCCGGGTGTCGAGTGGCTTGTTGTCGATGGCGATCGCAATGCGACCCGCGAGCACGATGTACAGGGCATCGGGGGTGTCGCCTTCGTTGAACAAGACATCGCCGCGGACGAGTGAGCGTTCCTCGGCCATGGCCGCGATTGCATCGATGACGGCGGGGCTGGCGCCGGAGAAGAACTCACTGGCGGCAATAACGGAAGCGTGCGACATACGAGGGTCACGGTACTACCCTCCAGCACATGGGCACACCGCCGGCGACCGTTTGGACGATCGTTGTCGCCGGGGGATCGGGACAGCGTTTCGGTGGCCTCAAACAATTCAGTGAACTCGGTGGCCGACGCATGGTGGACTGGGCCGTCGATGCAGCGTCGAAAGTCAGCTCGGGTGTCGTCGTCGTGGTTCCTGCGGAGCAGGCATCCGATGCCGATTTCGTTGCCCCGCGCGGTGCAACCCGCGTCGTTGCCGGTGGATCATCCCGCAGCGAGTCGGTGCGGCGGGGCCTCGATGCCGTTCCCTTGGATGCCGACGTGGTGTGTGTTCACGATGCCGCACGTCCGTTTGCGAGCGAGGCACTGTTCCGAACGGTTATCGCGACGATCGCCGAGCGGGTCGATGCGGCGATTCCCGGCATCGCCGTGGCCGACACCATCAAAGTTGTCGACGACCATGGTGCGGTTGTCTCCACTCCCGATCGCGCATCTTTGCGTGCGGTTCAAACTCCGCAGGCCTTCCGTGCGTCGGTGCTGCGGGCCGCACATTCGACGAACCCCGAGGCAACCGATGACGCAGCCGTTGTCGAGGCAAACGGCGGTTACGTTGTCGTCGTGCAAGGCGACGCCGACAACCGCAAGATCACCGCTCCCGATGATCTGGTATGGGCGAAGGAACGGTGCGCGAAATGATCGTGCGTGTCGGCCAAGGATTCGACATCCATCGGTTCGAGGACTCACCCACGCCGGGGCGGGTCTTGGTTCTCGGAGGTCAAACGTTTCCGGGTGAGCGGACGCTCGTTGGCCACAGCGATGCCGATGTCATTGCCCACGCGGTTGCCGATGCATTGCTTGGAGCCGCGGGTTTGGGAGACATAGGCCAGCATTTCCCCGATACCGATGCCAAGTGGAAAAACGCCGACTCGATCGAAATCCTTCGCGAAGTCGGCCGGATGATTGTCGACGCGGGTTGGTCCATCGGCAATGTCGACTGCAGCGTTGTGTGCGAGCGGCCGAAGTTGGCGCCAGCGCGCGAAGCAATGCAAGGTGCCCTGTCCGAGGCGGCGGGTGCGCCCGTCACGGTGAAGGGCCGACGAGCCGAAAGTCTCGGTGCTCTTGGTCGGGGCGAGGGAATTGCATGTTTCGCCTCGGCCGTCATCACGCGAGACTGAGCCAATGGCACAAGGATCTCGTCGGGGCGGACAACGTGGCGGCCAACGCCCCACACAGGGGCGCGGCGGACCCCGTCAGCGACCCGCTCAAGGACGCGGCGCACCGCAACGTGGGGCGCGTCAACGCCCGGGTGTTGCACCGCGCAAGCCGAGTGCCGAGAAGTCTCTCGGCGGTGAACAGATCGAGGGTCGTCAGGCGATTCGCGAGATGCTGATCGCGCAACGCCGCAAGGTGCGCGAAATCTGGATTGCCGCCGACATCGACGATGCCGATGTCATCGACGACATCCGCGAACTTGCCGCCGATTCACGTGTGCAGGTACTCGACGTTGCGCGCAAGCGAATCGAACAGACGGCGCGCAGTGAAGCACCGCAGGGCGTCATTGCATTTGCGGCGCCGCTTCCCGAGGCCGACTTCGACGAACTGCTCGTTCCGCGCGGGGGAGTCAATCCGTTTCTTGTTGCGCTCGACGGAGTCACCGACCCGGGCAACCTTGGTGCGTTGTTGCGGTGTTGCGACGGGGCGGGTGTCACCGGGGTGATTCTCCCCAAGCACCGTTCGGTTCACATCACGCCAACCGCGGCCAAGGCCGCGGCGGGCGCGATCGAGCACCTCGACATCGCCGTGGTTCCCGGCCTGCCGAACGCGATGGAGCGAATGAAGAAGGCAAAGGTGTGGACAATCGGCCTCGACGACGATGCCGACCGTTCACTCTTCGATATCGGTGACCTGGGGCAAGACCCCGTTTGCGTGATTCTCGGCGCCGAGGGAAAGGGTGTCTCTCGGCTGGTCCGCGAACGCTGCGACCTCGTGGTGTCGATTCCGATGCAGGGGCAGTTGTCTTCGCTCAATGTCTCGGTGGCCGGGGCCCTTGCCACCTATGAAATTCTCAGGAATCGTCGCCCGTAGACTGCACGGCGTCACGCCGGGTTAGCTCAGTGGCAGAGCAACCGCCTTGTAAGCGGTAGGTCGTGGGTTCAAATCCCACACTCGGCTCCATTTACCCAACTACGGTGGTGTTTTGAACCGCCCACAGAGACGGAGGTCGTCATGAGTCGTCAAGCAGGTCCGCGCCGCAGTGGCCCGGGTGCCCTCGGCGGTGCTCAGGGCATGAATGCAACCGCCAGCCTCGTGGCTGCCGCCGTTGCCGTCATCCTGGGTTTCTTCATTCTCCGGGACATCAACAACGACAACGACAACGGCGGTGGATCCGCAGTCCCCGAGACCACCATCGCAACCGACACCACCATTCCCGGTGCCACCACCACGTCGGCGGCGGGTCCAACGACCGGCTTCAAGGTGCAGGTCGTCAACGCTGCAGGGGTCTCGGGTGCCGCGGGCGACATGACCGTCGCCCTGCAGGGCATTGGCTTCATTGTGCAGCCCGCACTCACCAAGAGCGATGCAACACCCAAGCAAACGGTGACCAAGGTGTACTACTTCTCGGGTAGCGAAGCCGCGGCCGCTTCGGTTGCCGCGTCGCTCGGGAACGTCGAAACCGCACCGATGCCCGACCCTGTTCCCAGCGAAACGGG
>CAZKVD010000005.1:0-42527 GCA_964556145.1 uncultured Bifidobacterium sp.
GTCGTCATCGCCGCTTCGAAGAAGCGCGCAAGTTGAAGCAGGCCGGCCCCAGTGCCGCAGATCTCGGTTTGGGTGGGGCACAGTCGCGCCAGCGTTCCGAGGATGATGAATACGCGGCACTTGCCGAGAAATACGGCGTGACGTTCGATGAAGACGACGACGAAGAGGAAGACGAAGAGTACTGACGAAGGATCGCTACGGCGCCCCACCCCCGTCACAACACAAATGACCCCCCGCAGAAACATCGCCCTCGTCGCGCACGTCGACCATGGCAAAACAACCCTCGTCGACTCCCTTCTCAGGACGGCCGGCACGTTTGCAGCACACCAACAGGTCGTCGATCGGGTCATGGACTCCGACGCCCAAGAGCGCGAACGTGGCATCACCATTCTCGCCAAGGCGGCCCAAATCAACTACAAGGGCGTTTCGATCAACCTTGTCGACACCCCGGGCCACGCCGACTTCGGCGGCGAAGTCGAGCGGGCACTCCACATCGTCGACGGAATTGTGTTGCTGGTGGACGCAGCCGAAGGCCCCCTGCCACAGACCCGCTACGTGCTTTCCAAGGCGATGGAGGCGAATCTGCCTGCGGTGGTGGTGCTGAACAAGGTCGACCGCCAAGACGCACGTGCCGAAGAGGTGCTGGGCGAGGTCGAACAACTGTTCCTCGACCTCGCACGCAACGACGATCACCTGTCGTTTCAGGTTGTCAGCGCAGTCGCACGCGAAGGTCGCGCCATGCTCGGAGTCGGCATGCCGGATCCTGACGCAACCCTCGAACCGCTGCTCGACTGCATGCTCTCGCTGCCCGAACCGAAGAGCGACCCCGCGGGCCCCCTCCAGGCACTCGTCACAAACCTCGACGCCTCTGACTACATGGGTCGATTGGGAATTGGTCGCGTTTATTCGGGCACCCTTCGCAAGGGCGAGAGCATCGGCGTATGCCAAAGGCCGAACGACAACGATCCCAATCCAATGCTGCGGCGTCGCATCTCTTCGCTTCACGTGTTCCGCGGAATCGGTCGCATCGAGGTCGACGAAGTCGAAGCAGGCGACCTCTTCGTGGTGTCCGGCATCCCCGAAATCGAAGTGGGAGACACCATCACCTCGGCCGATTCGCCGGCTCCACTTCCGCGCCTCGTCGTCGATGAGCCGGTCATTCGGATGAGCTTTGGCGTCAACACCTCGCCGATGGCCGGCAGGGAAGGAAAATTCCTCACGAGCCGTCACCTTCGCGAACGTCTCGATCGCGAGATTCTCGGCAACGTGTCGATTCGTATCGGAGCCACCGAGTCACCCGAGGTGATCGAAGTTGCCGGACGTGGCGAGCTTCAGCTTGCCGTGTTGATCGAGAACATGCGCCGCGAAGGCTACGAACTCCAGGTCAGCCGCCCCGAGGTCGTCACCAAAGAGATCGATGGGCGCCGTCACGAGCCGCTCGAAACCGGAACATGCGACGTTCCCGACGAACACGTCGGAGCAGTCACCCAGGCACTCGCACCACGAAAGGGCCGCGTCACCGACATCCGCCCGGGCGACGTTGGGCGCACTCTCGTCGGTTTCGAGGCTCCTTCTCGTGGCCTGATCGGATTCCGTTCGCAGGTCATCACCGAAACTCGCGGAACGGCCCTGATTCACATGCAGCTTGCAGGCTGGACACCGTGGGTCGGTGAACTTCCGCACCGAGCGGGCGCCGCCATGGTTTCCGACCGTAGTGGCAAGGTGACGGCGTATGCCCTCGACAATCTCCAGTTGCGCGGGACACTCTTCGTGTCGCCGGGAGACGAGGCCTACGAGGGAATGATCGTCGGAGAGAACTCGCGAAGCGATGAGATGGTTGTCAATGCCGTTCGCGCCAAGGAAAAGACGAACATCCGTACCCACAGCCACGATGACGGCGTCAAACTTGCGGCACCCGTGATCCACTCTCTCGAGACCGCAATCGAATGGATTGCCGACGACGAACTCGTGGAGATCACGCCTGGGGCCATTCGGATCCGCAAGCGTTTGCTCGGTCTCGAAGACCGTCGACGCGCATTCAAGCGCACGCAGTAAAACGCCTCAGCGCTTTGCGCGTGGCTTCTTGCCGATCGTCACCGGATGCGCAGCAACGGTTTTCACGCGCTTCTCAAGCTCCGTCACCAGCATCGCATAGACCTTCTCGCCGACAAGTTCGGTGAGCTCGTCCTTCAGGTACTTGTAGGTCGGTTCACGGCCAACGAACGCGAGTGAGTCGGAGGTGCACCACCAGTCGAACTCGTGGCCCCCGTCGCCCCAGTCGCGTCGCTTCCATTCGCGAACGAACGTCACGATGTGACCGTCTTCGTCGGTCGTTTCCTGCAATCGCACCGGAACCTGCCAGCAAACGTCGGGCTTCCAGTCCATCGGGCGTTCTCCGGCAGCGAGTGCGCCAATGTGCAGTGCACAGCCGGTTCCACCCGGGAAACCGGGTCGGTTGAGGAAAATGCATGCCCCGTCGACGACCCGTGTCTTCGGGGTGCCGTCGCGCTCTTGACCGAGCCAACCGATCTTTGCCGCGCGGGCCTTGTGCTGCCAGTTCTCGGCAGTCAGGCGGCGCGAGGACTTCACAACCGTCTTCTCGTCGTCCTTGTCGATGAAGTGCGCGCCGAAACTGCAGCAACCCTGCATCAATTCGGTGGTGTCTTCTTCATGGACGCCCTTGCAGCCCTCGCCGTAGATGCACTTCCAGTTGCTGAGCAGGTACGAGGCATCGAAGATCCACATTCGACCGCCCTCGGGATCCTCGAAACTGACCCAGTCGTGAACTTCCTTCGGCTTTGCCACGCACCGACGCTACTTGCACGACATTGAAAGAACCAAAGCACGAATCGTGGGTGGTCGGTAATCTCGGACTGATGTCGGGCAAGTCGCGCATTCGGACCAACCCGTTCGACTTGATGCTGGTGTCACGCGACGCCTCGAACATCGAAGGCGAAGCCGGACTCTTCTTTGCGCCTTCGACACCCGAAGAGGTTGTCGCCGCCGTGCGCCACTGCGTCGAACGAAACATCCCGTTCGTCGCACGGGGTGCCGGAACCGGCCTTGCCGGCGGAGCGGTTCCCGAAGGCGGGGCCGCAGTCATTTCCCTCATGCAACTGAACAAGGTGAGAGAAGTAAACACGACGGAGCGGTGGGCTTGGGTCGAGCCCGGCGTGTTGAATGCCGATCTCACCAAGACGGTCTCACGGAGTGGCCTGATCTTCGCCCCCGACCCGTCGAGCCAACAGAGCTGTTCGATCGGTGGCAACGTCGCGAACAACTCGGGAGGTCCGCACTGTCTTTCCGAGGGCGCGACCTCGGCTCACGTTCTGGCTGTCGAGGTCGTCCTCAGCGATGGCTCGGTGACGATCCTCGATCAAGAGTCGGCCCCGTTCGATTTGCGGGGTGGATTCGTCGGCAGCGAGGGCATGTTCGGAATCGCCACCGCAATCAAGGTGCGCCTACTGCCCGCAGCACCAAACGTTGCAACCGCCGTGGTGGGATTTCCGACGATCGAAGCCGGTGCGCTTGCGGTGAGCAGCATCATTTCCGCGGGCGTGGTGCCAGCTGCGCTCGAAATGATGGATGCACCCATCACGCGGGCCGTCGAGGAATACGTACATGCGGGTTTCCCCCTCGATGCCGGAGCTTTGCTCATCATCGAAGTGGAAGGTCTGGCGAACGCGGTTCGCACCGACATCGAGACCTGCCTCGCGATCTGCCGCAGCCACGGAGCCAGCACGGTTCGTATGGCGGCAAGTCCATCCGAACGCGCAGTGATCTGGAAGGGACGCAAGACTGCATTCGGCGCCATTGCCCGAATCGCGCCGAACTACTACCTCCACGACACGGTCGTACCGCGCAGCAAACTTGCGTCGGTCCTCGCTGAAGTCGGTTCGATTGCGGCCTCGGAAGACCTGATGGTGATGAACGTGTTCCATGCGGGTGACGGAAATCTTCATCCGCTCCTGCTCTTCGACAAGCGGACCCCGGGGGTCATGGAGCGCGTGCATCGAGCAGGCGCCGAGATCGTCAGAATCTCGATCGAAGCCGGTGGAGTGCTGTCGGGGGAGCACGGCATCGGCCTGGAAAAGCGTGACTTCATGGGCCTGATGTTCAACGACGCGGACCTCGCTGCGCAGAGGATGTTGCGCGAAGCGTTCGAACCAACGGGCCTGGCGAATCCGGGAAAGGTGCTTCCATCCCCGTCCGGATGCGGTGACCCGTTGGCAGTTCCCGGCGGGGCATGGATATGAGCCGTTCGCTCGGCCTGGCCTCGGGTGTCGTATCGATTCAACCCGATGAGCTGCTCGTACGGGTGCGGGCGGGCACCTCGATGACGGAACTTCGGGAGGCGCTCGCTGTTCATCGGCAGCGCCTCCGCATCCCGATGGTCGGCACCGTGGGAGGTTGCGTGTCATCGCGACGCAACGGCCCCTTTCCATCCGACAATCGCGCCATGCCGAACATCGTCCTGCAAATCTCTGCCACTGATGGCGAAGGGAGGACCTTTCGAGCGGGTGGGACAACCGTGAAGAACGTGTCCGGTTTCGACCTCGTCAAGGTTCTCGTCGGGAGCCGGGGGACCCTTGCAACGATCACCGAGGTTCTGTTCAGAACGGAGCCCATCCCGGCGGCGAGTCGCTGGTTTTCAGGGACCGGCGAAACGTCTGCGCTCTACCGACCATCGCTCGCGGTGGAGATCGATGGTCGATTACTCGTGAACATCGAGGGACATCCGGACGACGTCGAGGAGCAGTACCGCTTGCTCGATGGATACGACGAGATAGACGCACCGTCGGACGAGTGGCTGGTCGCCAAGGGACAATCATCACGGCAAGACTTCTGCATGGATCAGGCAACTTTGGCGATTTGTCGCAGACTGAAAACCGCCTTCGACCCGCACAATCGTCTCTCGCCGGAACTCTCACGATCGATGGGACTGACGTGACAAGTCGACCCTTTCATTCGGTCGACGCGGACGACCTGGCTCATTGCGTCTCGTGTGGTCTTTGTCTCCCGTCCTGTCCGACCTACCGGATCACCGGCCTCGACAGTCACAGTCCGCGGGGGCGCATAGCGCTCGTTGACGCAGTTCGACAGGGACGTCTCGACCTCGACAGCGGGGTGCACGATGCCCTGTCCTCGTGTGTCCAGTGCATGGGCTGTGTACCCGCGTGTCCCTCGGGAGTGCGCTACGACCGAATCATCAAGCCGGTGATTGACGACCTGACCGCAACACAACCGGTCGGACGCTCGCTTCGCCGCATCTTGTTCACCCCGCTCGGTCGACCTCGACTCTTGTCGGCACTCACGCGGCTTGCTTTCGTGATGCAGCGCCTTGGCCTTTTGCCACGTCGTGTCTCTGCACCGAAACTCTCGGCACGTCGTCGACGTCTTCCGAAATCCACGGGCAGCGGCCGAAACGGCACCGTCGAATTGTTGACCGGCTGCGTGATGGGAGAGTGGTTCGGCGACGTCCACTCAGCAACCATCGAAGTCTTGGTAGCCATGGGTTTCAAAGTCAAACCAACATCACCCCGACTGTGTTGTGGCGCCCTCCATTCTCATTCCGGATTGCAGCGACGGGCAACGAAACTGCTCGACAATCTGAAGGCCCGTCCGGATCAGAGTGCGGTTCTCGTCACCAATTCAGCCGGTTGCGGCGCCCATTTGGTGACCGAGGGCGTCGACGCGGTCGACATCATGGATTTCATTGCATCGCGCACCGAACTTCTTCCCGAAGGTAGAGCGAGCGGACTCCGCGAGCGCATCATCATTCACGAAGCGTGCCACCTGAGGAACGTTCTCGCGAGCCACACGTCGACCCACCACGTACTGGCGCGATGGTACGACGTTCTGCAGATTCCCGATGATGGTTTGTGCTGCGGTGCGGGCGGAGCGTATTCACTCCTCAGACCCGATGAATCGATTGCGATCGTCGAGCGCAAGTACGACGCCATCCGGACGCTCGACACTGCTGACGTTCGTTTTGTCTCGTCGGGTAACCCGGGTTGTTCGGGGCACTTGGCTTCCCATCTTCCCGCCGATCTGAATCGACTCGAGATCATCCACCCCGTGCAATTGATCGCACGTATGATCGGTCGTCCGTGACGATCAACGTTTGGAGGGTTTGATGAATCACTCGTTGCGCAGCGAAGCGGAGACTCTCGCCGATGCAGCCGAACGACTGGCCGATATAGCCATCGACCTTCTGTCGAGCGCAGTCGACGGCGACCGGGAAGCATTACGTCTCGAGCGAGAGGTTCAACGCGCCAGGCGATCCGTTGTGAAGGCCTCGGAAATTCTGATGTCTGTCAGTGATCAACCGCGCGATTGATCTCGTCAATCAACACCCGAAGTTCGCCGAACGACTTCTTGTCGAATTTCAATGTGATGCGCGGCAGCTCGACATGATCGCTGTCTCGAACCTCCGCCGGCAGCGGCTCGGACCTCTCGATTCCACCACCCTCGCAGAGATGACCGAATCTCTCGTTCAGCACCTGCAATGAATTGTCGTCAATGGTTTGCTTCATCCGAAGCACCAGCTTGTTGCCGACAAATCGCAAGGAGTGATAGTTCGAGTAGAAGCGCGTCACCTCGGCGGCAGCAACGCGCGCATCGCTGGTCGTGACATACAACGCTCGGTCATCTCCCGCGATGAGACCACGACTGGCCATTTGTTCGGCGATGAACTCGTCGACTTGGCGCCAATAGCCGTCACCGGGAACATCGAGGAGCACGATAGGGACGGGCTGCCCCTTTCCGGTCTGCGTCAGTGTGAGCAGTTCGAAGAGCTCGTCGAGCGTGCCGAAACCTCCGGGCATGCAGATGAACGCCTGTGACGCTTTCGTCAGCGCGAACTTCCTGGTGAAGAAGTATTTCAGCGCGACATGCTTGTCATCGCCGGCGATGATTTCGTTGGCTTCGTTCTCGAAGGGCAACTGAATGGACACCCCGACACTGTTTTCACGCCCGGCACCAACCATGCCCGCTTCCATGATTCCCGGGCCCGCACCGGTGATGACCATCCATCCTTGCGTGGCCAACTCCTGCGCGACCCGAACGGTCTGTTCATAGAGCGGATCATGGGGCGCCGTTCGCGCACTGCCGAAAATCGTGACCTTTCGAACACCTTCGAGTTGGGCAAACAGCCGGAACGCCCGTCGAAGATCGCGAACGGTGTTTGTCATGATTTTCTTGTCGAGAGCCGAGGGGTCATCGGCAAAAAAGAGATCGATCTCATTGCGCAACTCACGCTCGTGAGCCGACGGCATCGGCGGATCGGCGGCGGATTCGTTGCTCAAGGTCGGGTCAGCAAGGACAACTTGTCGGACAGCGCATCGATGAGCTCGACGAAGCTTTGCTGGAACGAAGCGACACCTTCGGCCTCGAGCTTTTCCGCAATTGCCCCCATGTCGACTCCCGAGGCCTCGAGCGCGGACCACACGGCATGTGCTTCTTCGATGTCGGCGTCGACCGTGCGCGCAACGTGCCCATGATCGTCGAAAGCGTCGAACGTTGCATCGGGAAGCGTGTTGACCGTGTCGGGTCCGATGAGCTGATCGACGTACAACGTGTCGGGGTAGGCGGGATTCTTCGTGGAGGTGCTGGCCCAGAGGGGTCGCTGCACGAGCGCACCGCGCGCCGCCAATGCCTGCCACCGTGGACCGGAAAATGCCCTGGTGAACAGTTCGTATGCGAGTCGGCCTTGGGCGACCGCAGCCTTCCCACCGAGGCGATGTTCTGCTTCGGCTCCTGCCGCGGACAACTGTGCGTCGACGGCCGAATCGACACGGCTGATGAAGAAACTTGCAACCGAGTTGACCCGCGACAAGTCGGCCTCGGCGTCGGCCGCACGATCCTCGAGACCGGCGATGTAGGCCTCGATCACTTCTGCATACCTCTGCAAGCTGAAGATGAGGGTCACATTGACGTTGCGGCCCTCGGCAATCATTCGACGAATCGCGGGCAAGCCCTGCGGAGTCGCAGGGATTTTGATCATGACGTTGGATCTGTTGATACGGCGATCGAGATCACGGGCAGCGGCCAAGGTTCCCTCGCCGTCGAAGGCCAGCGACGGGTCGACTTCGACGCTCACGAACCCGTCGCGTCCCGATGACTCTTCGTGAAGGGCGGCAAAGGCATCGAGCGCCCCATGAATATCGCGCAGAACGAGCTCCCAATAGATCTCGACAACGTTGCGACCCTGACCGGCGAGTTCCGTGAACTGCTCGTCGTACTCTGCGGATCCCTGGATGGCCTTCTGAAAAATGGTGGGGTTCGAAGTGAGTCCGCGCGCACCACGTTGGATCAAATCCGAGAGGTGCCCGCTCGTCAGATAGCTGCGACGCAAATTGTCGATCCAGGGACTCTGCCCCTGCTCGGCGTACAAGCGGCGCAACGCAGACCCTGGGTTCATCACCCCGAAATTAGTGCCCGGACGGCACCGACAACATTGTCGACGGACATACCCAAATGTTCGAGTGCGAGAGCACCCGGGGCACTTGTACCGAAGCCATCGATTCCGATGGCGGTGTCCGCAATACCCAACCAGCCGTACGTACTGCCGGCCTCGACCGAAACAACCGGAACCGAAGGAGGCAAGACTCCGTCGCGGAACGTCGCATCCTGGGAAAGGAACCTCGACATACAGGGCATCGACACAACTCGCGCGCGCACACCTTCGGCGGCGAGTCGGTCTGCCGAGGCCAGACAAAGCGACAATTCGCTGCCCGTGCCGACCAGTACGACGCTCGGCGATTCGACATCACGAACGATCCCTGCACCACGGAGTACCGCTGTTCCGTCGGTGACCACCGGCAGATTCTGACGACTGAGCACCAAGGCGGTGGGCCCGTCGAAGTCGAGGGCCGCGGTGAACGCATGCGAGGTCTCGTTCGCGTCGGCGGGACGCAGCACCTGCAGACCCGGGATCACGCGAAGCGAGGCAAGGTGTTCGACCGGCTGGTGCGTGGGGCCATCTTCGCCCACACCAACCGAATCGTGACTGAAGACAAAGATGACCTTTGCTTTCGAGAGCGCTGCGAGTCGAATCGCGGGCTTCATGTAGTCGGCGAAGACGAAGAAAGTCCCGATCGCAGGCAGGGTGTGACCGTGCAGTGCCATGCCGTTGGCAATGGCACCCATCGCGTGCTCACGAACACCGAAATAGATCTGCCTGCCCGCTGGATTCGCCCGCGAAAACGCACCATCGGCAGCCAACTTCGCCCCCGTGTTGCCGGTGAGGTCAGCCGCACCTGCAACGAGGCAGGGCAGTGCGTCTGTTGCCGACGCGAGAACCTTTTGGATCGCAACGCGCGTGGCAGGGGACTCATCGGAACCAAACGGACTCAGATGTCCTTCGAGGCGGGCAGCCAGACCGTCGGTCGAGAAGGCCGACAGCGCACCTGGTGCCGGCGATGAGATCCACTTCGCATGGGCGTTGGCACAACGACTCGATGCGTGTTCGCGGTAGGCGGCGATCAACGATTGCGGGGCGTAAAAGGGCTCGTCAGGTATGCCCAGCACGGCTTTGGTACGGGAGATGTGCTCGGCGACGAACGGATTGCCGTGTGCGGCGTGTTTGTCGGTGAAATCGGGGGAGGGAAAGCCGATCCTGGTTGGCAACACGATGAGGGTCGGGCTCCCCGTGTTTGCCTTTGCGCGATTCAACACTGCTTCGAGCGCATCGCAATCCTCGGAGATTGCACCCGCCTCGATGACGTTCCAGCCGTACGACCGGAACCTCGCCGGGACGTCGTCGCTGCACGTGAGATCGGTGGAGCCGTCGATCGTGATCTTGTTGTCGTCGAATACACAGATCAAGCGCTCGAGGCCCAGATGGCCGGCCAACGATGCCGCCTCGTGGCTGATTCCCTCCATCAGACAACCGTCGCCGGCGACCACGAACGTGTGATGATCGACAACGTCGGCGCCGAGACGGGCGCGCAGATGGGTTTCGGCAATTGCCATGCCGACGGCGTTTGCGAAACCCTGCCCGAGAGGTCCCGTTGTGACCTCGACGCCCGCGGTGTGGCCCACTTCAGGATGACCCGGGGTTGCGGATCCGAGCTGACGAAAGGCCTTGAGGTCGTCGATCTCCAGGCCGTAGCCGTTCAGCCACAGCAACGCGTACTGCAGGATCGAGGCGTGGCCACACGAAAGGATGAATCGGTCACGATTGGGCCAAGTGGAGTCGGCGGGATGATGACACATGACGCGCGAATAGAGCGTGTGGACAAGGGGGGCGAGCGCCATCGCTGTTCCCTGGTGACCGCTCTTGGCATGGAACGGGGCATCCATTGCGATTCCCCGAATGACCGAGATTGCGTTGCTGTCGAAAGTTGTTCTGTCCGTCATGTCAGTGGCCACGGCGGAACACTAATTCGCCGGCTCCGCTGACGAGGCCGTCGGTCTGGGCAGCAGGGTCAGCGGCACGATGCTCCACGGCTGGCGATTGATCCTGCAGTGGGCGAAAACCTGCCCGTAATCATCGAATTCGAGTTCGGCCCTGACGAGACGGTAGGTGAACTTGCCGGGATCAACACGGAACGGACTGACGTTGCGCGCAACTTGTTCGTCGCTTTCGTCCAACCCTGTTCGGAACACGACCTCGAACACTCCCTCGCCCGACTCTTGTGGTTCGCAGTAAATCAATGCCACGAGGTGAGGCGAAAACGTGAACGGAGGTTCGGATGGTGCGACCGTCGAGAAGAAGGCTCCGGTCAGATCGATCCGGGTGCTTGGACCTTCGACCTGACGCATCTCGAAGTTGTCGACGAAGAGAACTGAAACCAGGTGCACCGCCCGAATCTATGTGATCGGGCGTGGTGCAGGCCTAAGCGGCAGCGCGACGTGAAGGAGTCACCAGTTTCACTTCGTTCAGGCGAACCCGCGCGAGGCGCATCCACGTGAGAACGCGGATGACCCACCATCCGTAGTCGATTTCGTACCAACGGTGCGCCAGTCGCGCCGACGTGGGTGCGGCATGGTGGTTGTTGTGGAGACCCTCACCCGCGGTCAAGAAGGCCAACCACTGCAGATTGCCTGCGCCGTTGTCGTAGGGCTTGCGTCCGAAGTGATGACCGATTGCGTTCACCGCGGCCGAACCGCCGAGGTACAGGTTCACGTGGACAAATGCCGCGAGCAGACCCACCCACATGCCGAAGAGAACGCAGAGAACGAGAACTCCGAGACCCAAGCCAACGAAAGTGCGGTCGAAGAAGAGGTGGTCGAGACGTGTCGGAGGCATGTCCTTTGCGTAACGATGCAAGGTCTCGGGATTACTCGCACACTTTCGATACAACGCAACGTTCTTCGCCTGAACGGTCCTCCACCCAAGGAGAACCGGGGAATGCGGGTCACCGTCGACGTCGGTGAAGGCGTGGTGCTTGCGGTGGACGGATACCCACTGTCGGGGCTGGATTCCGGTGGTGATCCACACGAGGAACCGGAAACCAACGGCAGCGACGGGCGAGAGCGTCAACGCCCGATGCGACATCGCGCGATGGAGATACACCGTCGTGGCGATGTTGGCCAGCACCGTGACGGCGAGGCCGACGCAAAGCGCAACCACGAGGCCGCTGAGAACGGACGACGGGGCCAGAAGTTCGGGACCAAATGCGATCAAGGACATGAACGCACCCTACCTACCTACCGACTGGTAGGTAGATCAATCTGTAGGATCTTTTCGTGACGCAGCGCCAGGCACCCGATCCCGCTCGATCGATGCGCGACATGATCCTCGACGAGGCCACGGAGCTCTTTGCGAGATTCGGTTACGACGGGACGTCGTTGAATGACATTGCGGCGGGTGTGGGCATCAAGCGACCGAGCCTCCTGCACCATTTTCCGAGCAAGGACGAGCTCTACGGCGAGGTTTTCGAACGGATGCTCTCCGACTGGGTTGAGCAGGTCGAGAGCGCGATGGCAGCGCCCGGGTTTGGTTGGGATCGGTTCTCAGGTGTTTTGTGCGCGGGCTTCGAACTTTTCTGCCGAAATCCCGCCTACGTCCGCCTCATGCGTCGGGAAGCCCTCGAGGGCGGAGAACGCCTCGGCATCGACCTCATGGGTGTGGTGTCTCCGCTCTTTGAATCGGCGGTCGAGTGGATGGAGGGGGAGATGGTGGCCGGTCGCTTCCGAAAGGTCGACGCACGGCAGGTTCTCATCACCGCCTACGCCACCCTTCTCGGATACGTCTCCGACGCTCCGTTCATCAATGGACTCACCGTCGACGACGCTCTCTCACCCGAAACTCTTCTTGCGCGACGGGAACACCTTGTCGAGCTGTTCCGACGTCTGTTGGTCGACGATCACTAGTCTCAACGCGTGACGTCGCAAGCTCTCGGAGGTCGTTGACATGGGGTCTGTTTCTGGTCGAACGCTTTCCGAAAGTCAGAGCAAAGACTTGTTGGGTGGATACGGGGTGCCGTTCCTGCCCGAGACGATCGTGCCCGAAGTGGTGCCGCCCGCGGAATTGCGGCGCATTCTCGATGATGCACGGATCGGATTTCCCGTCGTTGCCAAATTGAACGGCGACAAGATTGCACACAAAACCGAGCGCGGACTCGTACGCCTGAACCTTGGCGATGAATCGGCTTTGGCCTCCGCGGTTGAATCGCTCTTTTCCGCGTCGACGTCCGACGACGGCACCGTCGGCGTACTCGTCGCGCCGATGGTCAAGAGCAGCCGCGAATTCATTGCGGGACTCGTGCGCGACCCACAATTTGGTCCCGTCGTCATGTTGGGTGTCGGGGGCGTGCTCGCCGAGGCGGTGGCTGACGTCGTCTTCCGTCCGGTGCCGATCTCTGCAACGGATGCGCATGAGATGATCCACGAGATCCGCGCTCAAAAGCTGTTCGGTCCGTTCCGCGGAGAGGCGGCCGTAGATCTCCAGTCCCTTGCCGACGTGCTGGTCGCCCTGTCCCGGGCAGCTGATCGGAACGACATTGCTTCCATCGACCTGAATCCGCTGCTCGTCACGAGTGATGGGAGCGTCGTTGCCGTTGACGCGCTCGTCGAGATCGCCGAGAACGACGTTGCGCCGGCCACCCCGCGGCGCAAAAAGGCACTGACCGACTCACACTTCCGAGCGTTGTTCGAACCCTCGGGCGTCTTGGTGGCCGGAGCATCGAGCCACCCGGGCAAGTTCGGCTTTGTCTCGATGCACAACATCCTTGCCAGTGGTTTCGAGGGACGCGTGTCGGGCACCAACCTGTCGGGCGAAGAGGTGCTCGGCATCAAGACCGTCGCCGCGGTTGCCGACATCCCGCAGGGTTCGGCCGACCTCGTCTTCGTCTGCACGCCGGCATCGATCAATCCGAAACTGCTTCGTGAATGCGCGGCAAAGGGCGTGAAGGCTGCCTTTCTCACCTCGGCCGGTTACGGCGAGGCGGGCGACGAAGGCAAGGTTCTCGAGGATGAAATCGTTGCCTTGGCGGACGAACTCGACATTCTTCTTGCCGGACCGAACGGCCAGGGTGTGGTCAGCACTCCGGCAAAACTCTGCGCACAAATCGTCGCGCCGTACCCGCCTGTCGGACGCATCGGCGTCGCAAGCCAAAGTGGCAACTTCGTCTCTTCGTTTCTCAACTACTCCCGAGCCAGCGGCGTGGGCGTGAGCCGTGCAGTTTCTGCCGGCAACGCCGCCAGCGTTTCGGTTGCCGATTATCTCGAGTGGTACGCAAATGATCCGGCGACATCGGTGGGTCTTGCGTATCTCGAAGGAATCTCCGATGGCGTAGGTCTGATGAAGCAGCTCTCCACGGTGTCGAAGCGCATGCCACTTGTGATCGTGAAGGGTGGCGCCACCGAAGCCGGCGCTTTGGCCGCTGCCAGCCACACCGGCGCGCTGGCGGCCAACGACAAGGTTTTTGACGGCGCGTGCCGGGCCGCCGGAATCGTGCGGGCGGCAAGCGTCGAAGAGGCCTTCGATACCGCTGCATGCTTCGCGACGCAACCATTGCCACGCGGTGGCCGAACTGTCATCCTCACCACGGCAGGCGGTTGGGGAGTCGTCACGTCCGACGCGTTGTTCCAACGTCCCGAACTCGAATTGATGGTGCTGCCCGACGATCTCCGCGAGGCGATCGACACGAAGCTGCCTCCGAGGTGGAGCAAAGGAAACCCCGTCGATTGTGCCGGCGGCGAAACACGCGACACCATCCCCGAGGTACTCGAGTTGATTGCCCGACATGATTCGGTCGACGCAGTCATCTACCTCGGGATCGGCATCCAGTCGAACCAGGCGCGGTTGATGCGCGAGGGGAGTTTCTACCCCGACCACGGCCTCGAGCGAATCGTTGCCTACCACGAACGACAAGACGCGCGCTTCGCCGAAGCCGCCGCAGAACTTTCCGACGCGACGGGCAAGCCGATTCTCCTCGCCACCGAACTTGCCGTAGCCGACCCCGACAACCCCGGACCGAGAACGGTGCGCGAGACCGGGCGTTATTGCTTCCCCACGGGCAATCGAGCCGTCGCTGCCTTGGCCCACATGGTGCGTTACTCCGGTTACAGGAGCCGGTGACCACGGTGGCACGGCGAGCCCGTCGGCCCGGCCGAATCGTTGCGATTCTCGGCGTGGTCGGCGCGCTTCCGCTTGCTTCACTCTGGTTCGTTGGGCATTCGCTGGCCACGAGAACCGAGGGACACAGCGCCGAACCGGTTGCAAATCTTCTGACACCCGTTCTCAGTGTGCGTCGTGCCGCATCGACACTCGCAGGCGACGTCGCTGTACGGAACCTGCGCAGCGAGTTGTCCAATGTTGCAGGCAAAGTGCCCGATTCTGGTTGCCTGCGCGTCGACGCGGGCGGCCGCGTCGTACTCGCCAAGTCGTCGGACAAAAAATTGATACCGGCCAGCAACACGAAAATCGCAACGGCTGCGGTCGCTCTCGAGGTTCTTCCTTCTGCGACCCGATTCACCACACGGGTGGTGGGCACGCTCAGCGACGGCAGGATCGACGGTGACCTCGTGCTCGTTGGCGGCGGCGACCCTTTGCTGGTGAGTCGCGATTATCTTGCGACCGAGAAGAACCCGACCACTTCGCCCACATACCTGGATGATCTCGCCGACGCCGTGAAGGCCGCTGGAGTCAGTGTCGTGATCGGGTCGGTTGCAGGGGACGAGTCGTACCTCGACGACGATCGATACCTGAACGACTGGTCGTCGGGAATTCGCGGCACCGAGGGCGGGCCTTTGGGAGCATTGATGGTCAACGACGGTGTTGTTGTCGGAAACCCGATCAAGCCCGACAATCCTGCCGTGGCGGCAGCAGCCGAATTCACCCGCTTGCTGCGCGCACGTGGCATCACCGTCAACGGCGAACCCAAGGAAGCCAAGGCGACACCAACCGGAGACACAATCGCAGAGATCTCGTCGGCCGAAGTTGCTGCGGTGGTGGGCGAGATGCTGACAAACAGCGACAACAACACCGCCGAGATACTGGTCCGCCACATCGGACTCAATCGATCGCTGCAGCCGACCACAGCGGCAGGCCTCGCGGTCATTGAATCCACACTTGCCGAGTGGGGCATCGAGAATGTCGAGACAGTCGACGGTTCGGGACTCTCGAGGGGCAACAGGATGACCTGCAGTGCCCTCGTCGCACTGCTGGAAAGGTCACCCATCGGTGGCGCCCTCAAGAAGGGACTCGCTGTGGCGGGCACTTCGGGCACCCTTCGGGATGTCTTCAAAGAAACAAACGTGGCGGGCAGATTGTTGGGAAAGACCGGCACCCTCTTGAATGTCAAGACTCTCGGTGGCGTGCTTCCCGTGTCACAGAGCGATGAGGTCGTTCTTGCGCTCTTCCTGAATGGCGCAGGCTGGGCGGACCAGGGCAATTACAGGCCCCTGTGGGACGCCCTGGCCAAGGCCGTGGCAACGTACCCCACGGGACCAAGCGCGAGCCAGGTCGCCATCCTCGGCGCGGGCTGATCGCCGGGTGCAATCCGCATCTTTGCCTGCGACACTGTGAGACGTGACGAAGCGTCGAGATGAACGACCGGGGACGTCCGGCGATGAAGAGCTCTTCGATCTCGTCGTCGCGTATGCACGGCAGGAAACGATCGAACCGCTCCGCGGTGCAGGTCGATGGATCCTGTGGGGCCTGACCTCGATGGTGCTCGTCAGCCTTGGAATGGTTCTTTTTGCGCTCGGCCTTCTCCGGGCGGTGCAGGATCTCGCAGGCGGAACGCTCGACGGTTCATGGTCGTTTGTGCCGTACGCGATCGGCGTCGTCTTTTCGGCAGTCGTCGTGATCGTTGCGCTGAGCCAAGTGCGCAAGACCCGACTCTAAGGATCACTGGAGACCTCGATGACACAAGATTCCACGGAAAAAAGGATTTCGCGCGACGACCTCGAACGTCGGTTCAAGTCGTTGCAAGACGACCTGCAGGGTCGCGTTGAGAACAAGAAGCAGACCATCGTGACGATTGCCGGCGCAGTCGCCGCTGGCCTCGTGGTCGTTTCGTATCTTTTCGGCCGTCGTCGTGGCGCCAAGCGCGCGACCAGGGTCGAATTCAGGCGCTGATCAAAGTGGCATCACGAAACGTTCGTCGCCTCGGATGGTTTGCTGCCGTGGCATTGGGTCGCGTTTCACGTCGTCGCAGGGTTTTTTCCACCATCGTTCGCCGGTCAACGCGCGCCGCACAGATCGTTGTTGTTGCACGCGTCGTGCGAAGGATCCTCGGCACTCCGTCACCATCGGTCGTCACGGTGAAGACCCCCCGCGCAATCATCGACGTCGAGGCACGATGAGCGTCGATCGTCCCGGGTTCTTCGAATTCGGCGACAAGGTCATGCTGGTCGATCGCAAGGATCGCCGTTACCTCGTCGACCTCACGCAGTCGGGTGAATTCCACAGCCATGCCGGATTCGTTTCGCACGACGACATCGTCGGATGCCCGGATGGTGCCGAGGTCGTCTCGACCAAAGGTGCGCGTTACGTCGTACTGCGCCCAACACTCGAAGATTTCGTGGTCGAGATGCCACGTGGCGCACAGGTCATCTATCCAAAGGACCTCGCAACGATTCTTATGATCGGCGACATCAGGCCCGGTGTCCGCGTCCTCGAATCGGGGGTCGGTTCGGGAGCGCTCTCGATGGCAATGCTGCGGGCCGGGGCGCGCATCACCGGTTACGAGCTTCGCGAAGACTTTGCGAATCGAGCCAAGGCAAATGTCCGGTCATTTCTCGGAGAGCCGGCGCTTGCGTCATACGACGTGCACATCCGGAACTGCTACGACGGCATCGACGGCACCGATTTCGACCGCGTGGTCCTCGACCTACCCGAGCCTTGGCTCGTCGTCGAACACGCCTCCAAGGCCATGCGCCTCGGGGGAGTCTTGGTTGCCTACACGCCCGCCATCACCCAGGCAACGCAGGTTCGTGCAGCGCTCGATGAACGTTGGACTGGCCAGCGCACTCTGGAGGTGCTGCATCGCACGTGGCACATCGACGGACAGGCCGTGCGACCCGATCACCGAATGGTGGCGCACACCGGTTTCCTCACGACCGCACGCTTGATCGACAAATGACGCTGGCCTCTGACGAGGCACATCGATTGGTCGGCGGCATCGCCGCCAGAATTTCAGAACCGCTGGATCAGGGTTCGATGAAGATGCATTCGCCGGGGCACTCCTCGGCGGATTCGACGACTGCGTCGATCATGCTGTCGGGGAAATTCGCCATTCCTTCGGCACCCTGAGGATTGCCTTTTGCGGTGGCGAACACCTTGCTGCCTTCCTTCACGTAGGCAAGGCCATCGTCGAGGAGGGTGAAGACGTCCGGTGCGATCTCTTCGCAGAGGCCGTCGCCGGTGCACAGATCCTGATCGATCCAGACCTTCATTTGTGACTCCTTCGAAAGGTGATGCGGGCCCCCGATCGGGCCTGTTTCGGCACGTGACTCTACACGGAAGGATCCGTGCCGGTCACTTTTTGCACGGGACAACCACCACGAGGTAGCGGGGTGGTGGCGAAACCCGGCATCAGAGGTGATAGAGAGAAGCAGGGCATCTCTCGGAGGTACGCACATGTCGGGTGGTCAGCCAGAAGACGGCGAGCGAGGGGACTCGCGCGTCACGCGCCTCGAGGCCCAATTGCTCGAGACCAAAAGCCAGTTGGCGCACAAGAACGCCCAGAACGAGAAGTTGTCCTACACCCTTCGGGAGGCGCGGGAACACATCGCCCAACTCCGCGAAGAGGTCGACAAGCTGTCCCAGCCCCCATCCGCGTACGGGGTGGTGGTTGGCAAGAACGACGACGAAACGGTCGACATCCTCACGAGTGGCCGCAAGATGCGCGTCCACCTTCATCCCGACATCATCTTTGACACCGTTGAACGCGGTTTCGAGGTGGTTCTCAACGAGAGCCTGAACATCGTCATGGCGCGCGCACCCGAGGGTTCCGGCGAGGTCGTGTCCCTGAAGGAGATCTGCGAAGACGGCATTCGGGCCGTCGTCACGGTACGGGGCGATGACGAGAGGATCTGCGAACTTGCCGACGCACTTCGTGGTGTCCACCTGCGATCCGGCGATTTGCTGCGCCTCGATCCGCGCTCGAGCCTTCTGCTCGAAAAGTTGCCCCAACCCGACGTCGAGGACCTGCTACTCGAAGAAGTGCCCGACATCGACTACGCCGACATCGGTGGGCTCGACTCGCAGATCGAGCTCATCGCCGACGCAGTGGAACTTCCGTTCCTCTACGGCGATCTGTTTGCAGAACACCGTCTCCCGGCGCCGAAGGGCGTCCTTCTCTACGGCCCACCCGGTTGCGGAAAGACGCTGATCGCAAAGGCCGTCGCAAACAGCCTCGCCAAGAAGGTCGCGGCCAAACAGGGCGACGCAAAGGGACGCAGCTACTTCATCAACATCAAGGGCCCCGAGCTCTTGAACAAGTACGTCGGCGAAACGGAGCGTCAGATTCGTTTGATCTTCCAGCGTGCGCGCGAGAAGAGCGAGGAAGGCTGGCCCGTCATCGTGTTCTTCGACGAGATGGATTCGATGTTCAGAACCCGTGGCAGCGGCATCAGTAGCGACATGGAATCGACCATCGTGCCCCAGCTCCTCGCCGAAATCGACGGCGTCGAAGGTTTGCGCAACGTCATCGTCATCGGGGCGACGAACCGCGAGGATCTGATCGATCCTGCAATTCTGCGTCCCGGTCGACTCGACGTGAAGATCAAGATCGAGCGCCCCGACAGGCAATCCGCGGCTCAGATTTTTGCGCAGTACCTGACACCCGATTTACCGCTCGCCTTCGAGAGCGCAAATGGCGAATCCACCGAAGCCACCGTTCGTCGGATGATCGACGAGACGGTCGAGGCGATGTACAGCGACGACGAATCCAACAGGTTCCTCGAAGTGACGTACCAGAACGGCGACAAGGAAATCCTCTACTTCCGTGATTTCTCGTCGGGCGCAATGATCGAGAACATCGTACGACGGGCAAAGAAGCTGGCAATCAAACGTGTCATTGCCGGCGGAGAACGGGGGATCACGCTCGACGATCTCATCGAGTCCGTTCGTCAGGAGTTCAAGGAGCACGAAGATCTTCCCAACACCACCAATCCCGACGATTGGGCGCGCATCTCAGGCAAGAAGGGCGAGCGCATCGTCTTCATCCGCACATTGGTGAACGAGCACGCCGACACACCGAATGCCCGCGGAGGCAAGGCGATCGAGAGAACCGCCACTGGGCAGTACCTCTAGATGGCTCTCCACAAGGTCTGTGGCATCGAGACCGAATACGGGATCATCACCCGTGGTTTCGACGCAAACCCCGTCGTTGCGTCGTCGGTTCTCGTCAACGCGTATGCGGGCAACTTTCCCCAGTTGATCGGGTGGGACTTCGCCGACGAGATGCCCGGCACCGACGCTCGGGGCTTCGTGCTCGAAGATGCGTTTCCACCCGAAGTCGAGACGCATCTCGTCAACAGCGTTCTGACAAACGGGGCCAGGTACTACGTCGATCATGCGCACCCGGAGGTGTCGACCCCCGAGTGCACCAGCGCTTCACAGGTGGTGCTGTACGACCGTGCAGCCGAAGAAATCATCCGACGCAGCGCCGATTCTGCCCGAGACAAACTTCCCCCCGATCACGAAATCGTTCTCTACAAGAACAACTCGGACGGCAAGGGCAACTCGTACGGCTGTCACGAGAACTATCTCGTCGACCGCAATCTGCCCTTCGGTCGGTTGGCAGGACTCATCACCACGCACTTTGTCACCCGACAGATCTTCACGGGCGCCGGCAAAGTGGGTTGCGAAATGCCCGGCCGATCATTCGGATCGGTTCCGTACCAACTGAGCCAACGAGCCGACTTTTTTGAAGAGGAAATCGGACTCGAGACGACCTTGAAGCGCCCCATCGTCAACACCCGCGACGAACCGCACTGCAATCCGAACCTGTACAGGCGCCTCCACGTCATCGTGGGTGATGCAAACATGAGCGAGGTCGCAACGTTTCTGAAAGTGGGCACAACTGCACTCGTCCTCGCAATGATCGAAGACGACGTCTTGCCTCTCGACCTCCAACTTGCATCACCGTTACCGGCGATCACGGGAGTCAGCCATGACACGACACTTACCGCGCGCGTCGAGCGCATCAACGGTCGCAGTGCAACCGCGCTCGAGATCCAATTCGAGCTTCTCGATCATGCCGAAAAATACGCACACACGCACGGCCTCGCATGCATCGAAGGCGCCGGCGCCGAAGGGGAGGGAATCATCCTTCTGCGACGGTGGCGAAAAACGCTCGAGGGCCTTGAACGTGACCCCGATTCATTGGCCGACACCGTCGACTGGATTGCAAAAAAGCGCCTGGTTGACGGTCTCGCCGAGCGTCACGGTCTTGCGCCGGCCCACGCAAAACTGAAGGCGATCGATCTCCAGTACCACGACATGCGTCCCGAGCGATGCCTCGCATCACGTGTCGGGCTGGAGACCCTCTTCGACGATGCAGCCGTCAATGACGCGATCACGGAACCTCCCGCCACGACGCGTGCTTATTTCCGCGGTAAGTGTTTGGCCAAATGGCCAAGCGAGGTCGTCGCGGCCAATTGGGACAGCCTCGTGTTCGACATCGGTGACGAGCCCTTGCGACGCGTACCGATGATGGAGCCACTACGAGGGACCCGCGAAATTGTCGGGCCCCTGCTCGCACAGGCAACTTCACCCCGTCACCTCGTCGAATTGCTCGGCGCCGGAGCGAGCGAAGTGTCGGGTTTCATCGATCCAGGGATGTACTGAGCGCCGCAAATTTCGCTACGGTGACGTCATGGCCGAGCGCATTCAGAAACAGCGCTCCGAACGCGCAAAGGATGAGTCGTCCACCGAGACGGCACAGACCGCTGCAGGTTCGGAACGCGGCGAGAAACTCAAGGCTGAACTTGACGACCTTCTCGACGAAATCGACGAGGTGCTCGAGTCGAATGCCGAAGATTTTGTGAAGAGCTACGTGCAAAAGGGTGGCGAGTAGAGCCCATGTCAATGCCGTTTTTTGCCCCCGACAATGGTCCGGGGGCGAGTTTCATCGATCTCCTTCATCGAACGGGTCTCGAGCCGTTTCGCAACCTGCGTGATGCCTCGGGGTCGGTGTCCGTTCCCCATGCGACAACTTGTGTGGCGTTGAAGTTCGACGGTGGTGTCGTGATGGCGGGAGATCGTCGCGCCACATCGGGGAACCTCATCTCGCACCGTTCGATGGAAAAGGTCGTCGAAGCCGACCGCTTCAGTGGCGTCGCCATCGCGGGGGCTGCGGGACCCGCTATGGAAATGATCAAGCTTTTCCAACTGCAGCTCGAGCACTACGAAAAGGTCGAGGGACAGATGCTCTCGCTCGAGGGCAAAGCGAACCAGTTGTCGCTTCTCGTGCGCGGAAATCTGCCCGCCGCCATGCAGGGCATGGTCGTCGTCCCCATCTTTGCCGGCTTCGATCTCGCCGGCGGAGCGGGACGTTTGTGGGATTACGACCCGACCGGTGGTCGTTACGAAGAAAAAGAATACGTCGCCACTGGATCCGGCAGTCTTCACGCGGGAACCGTGGTCAAAGTTGGCTGGCGCTCCACTCTCGATTCGGAGGCGGCGATCAAGCTCGCGGTGAAGTCGCTGTGGGAAGCAGCCGACGCCGACTCGGCCACTGGTGGTCCCGACGCACTGCGCGGGATCTACCCGGTTGTTGCGACCATCACCTCGTCCGGTTGGGCAAGGGTCGATGACACATATCTCGCCGTGATCGTCGATGAGCTTCTGGAAGAACAGCGCACTCGAAACGGGGTCGCGAAATGAGCATGCCGTTCTACGTTGCACCCGAGCAGGTGATGAAGGATCGCGCGGATTATGCGCGAAAGGGGATCGCCAGGGGACGCGCCCTCGTTGCGATCCAGTACGACACCGGAATTGCCATCGTTGCCGAAAACCCGTCGAACACGCTGCGCAAGGTCAGCGAGATCTACGACCGCATCGCTTTTGCCGGCGTCGGCAAGTACAACGAATTTGATCAACTGCGTGTTGCCGGCGTGCGGGCAGCCGACCTGAAGGGTTACCAATATTCACGGGCCGACGTCGACGCACGTAGCCTGGCGAACCAATACGCGCAGATCCTCGGACAGATCTTCACCCACGAGATGAAGCCACTCGAGGTCGAGATTCTCGTTGCAGAGATCGGCGCCGACTCGGCGGGCGATCAGCTTTTTCACATCCTCTACGACGGAACCGTTCTCGACGAGAAGCGCTTTTCCGTGCTCGGCGGAGATGCCGATGCGATTGCTGCACGGCTCGGCCCCGATCTTGCAACGACACCCGATTTGGCAACGGCCGTGCGGGTCGCACGACGCGCCCTCTGCGGACCCGACCGACAACTCGTCGCCGACGACCTCGAGATTGCCGTTCTCCGGCGCAACGGCACCCGGCGCGCCTTTGCGCGCCTCGATGACTCCGAGGTGTCGCGCCTCCTCGCAGACTGACCGCGGTAGACCCGCCCATGGAGCGCCGCATCTACGGAATCGAAACGGAATTCGGCATCACCTGCACGCTCAGGGGCCAACGTCGCCTCAGTCCCGATGAAGTTGCGCGGTACCTCTTCCGCAAGGTGGTTTCGTGGGGTCGTAGCAGCAATGTGTTTCTCGAAAACGGGGCGCGCCTGTATCTCGACGTCGGTTCGCACCCCGAGTACGCCACGCCCGAATGCGACAACATTTACGACGCGGTGGTGCACGACAAAGCCGGCGAGCGGCGAATCGAAGACCTCACCCTGTCTGCCGAAGAGCGCCTCCGTGACGAAGGTATCCGCGGCACGGTTTATCTCTTCAAGAACAACACCGACAGCGCGGGGAATTCCTACGGCTGCCACGAGAACTATCTCACCGCCCGCGATGACGATCAAGCAGCACTTGGTCAGGTGCTGATTCCATTCCTCGTTTCGCGGCAGATCATCGCGGGGGCCGGCCACATCACACAGACGGCACGCGGTCCCGTGTATTCGATTTCCCAACGAGCCGACCACATCTGGGAGGGAATGAGCTCCGCCACAACGCGAAGCCGTCCCATCATCAACACGCGTGACGAACCGCATGCCGACGCCGAGCAGTACCGGCGGCTGCACGTCATCGTCGGCGACTCAAACATGAGTGAGTACACGACATTCTTGAAACTCGGCTCGACGGCGTGCCTGCTGAGGATGATTGAAGACCCAGCCGTTGTGTTGCGTGACATGACCCTTGAAAATCCGATTCGGGCGATCCGCGAGATCAGCCACGACCTCACATGCCGACGAACCGTTCGCTTGGCAAACGGCAGGGAAGTCAGCGCTTTGGACATCCAGCGCGAATACCTCGACCGGGCGCTCGCGTACGCCGATCGACACGGCTTTCCCGAATTCGAACAGCGGGCACTCGACATGTGGGCCCACTGCGTGACCGCTCTCGAGACCGACCCGTTCAGCCTCGATCGCGAGATCGATTGGGTGATCAAGTATCGCTTGATCGAGTCGTACCGCGAACGCCATGGTCTCGCCCTGGGTGACGCCCAGACACAACTCATCGATCTGCAGTATCACGACGTCAACCGTGATCGGGGTCTTTACTACAAGCTCGAATCACGCGGCTTCGTCGAACGCATCTGCAGCGAGGACGACGTGACCCACGCCATCGACAATGCGCCGTCGAACACGCGGGCAAGACTCCGCGGCGAGTTCGTCAAACGGGCGAAGGCGAAGAAACGCGACTATACGGTCGACTGGGTGCACCTGAAGTTGAATGATCAGGCCCAACGGACCGTTCTTTGCAAGGACCCATTCAAGAGTCGCGACGAGCGGGTGGAAAAGCTCATCGAGTCGATGTGAGCGGCAGTAGCCTCGCTCGGGTGCCATACGAGCTCCCGGGAGAGGTTCCGGATTCCCATGCCCGCGCCACCGGCTCCGACGCGTTTCGAGCCGTTCGTGATTGGGTCGTGGTGCTCGTTGTTGCCCTTCTCGTGGCTCTCGGCATTCGAACCTTTGTTCTCCAGCAGTTCTACATATCGGGTCCGTCGATGGAGACGACCCTCTTCCAGCCCAACCGCGTCCTCGTCAACAAGCTGTCGTATCGATTCGGCGACATCGGTCGTGGCGATGTCGTGGTTTTCGATCGGGTCACTTCGAACGGGCGAAGCATCCAACACGACGACCTGATCAAACGCGTCATCGGATTGCCGGGAGAAACGGTGGCAATTCGCGGCTGCCAGGTTTACGTGGACGACAAGATGCTCGAGGAGTCATACCTGCCGAAGCGGGACATCGAGCAGAGCGACCTTGTTGCGCGCTGTCGTCAGCCCGAAATGTCTCCTGTCGAGGTGCCATCCGGTCAGGTCTTCGTGCTCGGCGACAACCGGCCACAGTCGATGGACAGTCGCGTCTTTGGTCCCGTCGACAAAAAGAGCATCGTCGGTCGCGCGTTCGTCGTCATCTGGCCGATCAGCCGTTGGCGCTGGCTCTGACGATCGCCGTCGGTCAACGGATGCCGAGTGCGTCCGCCAGTCGATCCGGCCAATCGCTGTAGACCGCATCAACACCCATTCGCACGACCTCGGCAATTTGTCTCTCGTGTTGACAGTCCCACGCAAAACACTGCAAGCCGAAACGTCCGAACAGCGCAACCAAACCGCCGGACCAGTCGGGGTACGGCATGTTCAACACATCGACGCCCGCTTCTCGCAGAACCGCGGCGTGCCGCTCGGGCCCCTGCTTCATGCGCGCAAGACGAGTCGAGTGCACCAGTCGGGCGCCCCTCGTGGCCGCACGGTGGTTCACCAGCATCTCGAGGTCGGGGTGGCAAACGTAGAGGCCTCCGGCAGATCCCCTGTGGCGCACGTAAAGATCGGCCACCGGCCCGAAGGCTGCTCCATCCTTGATGTCAAGCGAGAGCGGTACGTCACGCGGGATCTCTTCGAGCAAGTCCTCGAGCGACGGGATGTGGTCGGGGAGGGCGGAGCGATCGATCTCCTTGATCGGACGTGATCTCAGTCGCCCTTTCACCACGCCATCGTGATCGAGAACCGGAATCCCATCGGCCGTGAGCCACACGTCACTTTCCAGGCCGGTTGCTCCGAGCCGAAGGGCAAGGGCGAACGCATCCAGGGTGTTTTCGCGGACATATGCCTTGGCGCCACGGTGGGCGAAACCGATCACGGGGATTGACACTAGTGACGTCACGTCCCAACCACTTCGTAGACTCGGGGTGTGTTCAACCTCACGGGCGGCGAAATCGTGGTCTTGCTGCTCATCGGGCTCGTCGTATTGGGGCCCGAAAAGTTGCCCGATGCGATGCGCAAGTTCGGCCGCGTCTACAACGAGGTCCGTCGTGTGGCCACCGGTATCCAGCGCGATGTGACGTCGACCTTCTCCGAACCGGTCGACGAACTGCGAAAGACCGCGAACGAGGCGCGACGTCTCTTCACCGACTCGTCCACCGACAGCCCTACTCCGGCCAAGACCGACGTCGAACCGACGTTCGTGCCCTACGAGGCCCCCGATGGGGAGCCAAAGCCCGACACTCCTTCGGTTCCCATCGAGGCCGGCGATGAAGATCGCTAGACGGCGACGTGTTCGACGCCCCGACGACGAGGCAACTCTCACCGAGCACCTCGGAGAGTTGCGATACCGAATCATCCGCTGTCTACTCGCGGTCGCCCTCGGCATGCTCGTCGTATTGCTGCGTTACGAAGATCTGCTGCGGTTCCTCACAGAGCCCTATCGCGACCTTTGCCGCGATCGACCGGACTTTGGTTGCGACGGGACCCTCTATGGACTCGGTCCTCTCGACGGTCTCGCTGCCCGCATGCGTATTTCCGTCTATGGCGGGCTCATTCTCGCCCTGCCGGTGGTGATGTGGCAGATTTGGCGCTTCATCGCACCTGCCCTGCACAGGAACGAAAAGAAGTACGCAGTCGGATTCGTCGGCTCGAGTCTCACGCTCTTTGCCCTTGGTGGGTATCTGGCCTACTGGACGCTCGACAAGGCCCTCGAATTCCTCATCAGTTGGTCGGGCGCCGACGTCGAACAGAGCTACCAGATCACAAAGTACGTCAGCCTCGTTTTCATGATGGTGTTGGCATTCGGCATCGGTTTTCTGTTTCCGGTGCTGCTCGTCTTTCTCCAACTGGTCGACGTCATCAAGCCCCGCCAACTCGTGGCGCAGTGGCGTTGGGCGATCATGTCGATTTTCCTCCTTGCTGCCGTCATCACTCCTTCGGGAGATCCCGTTTCACTCTTCGCACTTTCGCTCCCGATGTGTTTGCTGTACGTGGTGTCGGTCGGCATTGGCTACTTCATTGCCTGGCGCCGCCGGCGGCGCAACCGAGCATCGACATGACATTCGAGCCCGACCCCTTCCAGCGCACCGCGTGTGATGCGCTCGACGAAGGGGCATCGGTGCTCGTCGCAGCGCCGACGGGCTCGGGCAAGACCTACATCGCCGAACATGCCATCCGGTCGGCCCTGCGCACCGGTCGTCGCGCGTTCTACACCGCACCGATCAAGGCACTTTCCAACCAGAAGTTCCGTGACTTCCAGTCGTTGTTCGGCGAGTCAAAGGTCGGCCTTCTCACGGGCGATACCAGCATCAACTCCGACGCACCGATCCTCGTCATGACAACCGAGGTTCTACGCAACATGATCTACGCACGGTCAGAGGCCCTCGAGGGCCTTGCGTTCGTCGTTCTCGATGAGGTCCATTACCTGCAGGACGAGTACCGGGGACCGGTTTGGGAAGAAGTGATCATTCATCTTCCCCTCGAGGTCAGTCTCGTGTGCCTGTCTGCCACCGTGTCGAATGCCGACGAAGTGGCATCGTGGCTCACCACTGTTCGTGGCGACACGAGAGCCATTGTCGAGTCACGTCGGCCGGTCCCACTCGAGCACCACCACGCCTTCTACGACCGTGCAACCAACATGACCCGGATACTCCCGACGCTCGACGGAACTCGGGCCAACGACAAGTTGAAGCGGGTCGTGACCTCGTCATCCGGTGGAACCAACCGCGACCGGCGTCGGCGCGACCGCGACTCTCGTGTTGGGCCACCATCGCGAACCGAGGTGATCGAGGAGTTGCGGGAGCTCGACATGTTGCCCGCGATCTTTTTCATTTTCAGCCGAAACCAATGCGACGAGGCTGCAAAGGCGTGCCGCCGCAGCGCTCTTTCCTTCGTCTCCGCATCCGAAGCGCGCCGCATCGGCGAAATCGCCGAGCACCACGGAGCTCGACTGTCGGAAGAAGAACGACGTGCACTCGATTTCGACGGCTTTGTCGACCTGGTCTCGTCGGGAGTTGCCCCACACCACGCGGGCCTCGTTCCCGCCTTCAAGGAACTCGTGGAGGAAGCCTTTACGGCGGGTCTCATCAAGGTGGTCTTTGCAACGGAAACTCTCGCTGTCGGCATCAACATGCCCGCACGTTGCGTCATCATCGACAAGTTGACCCGGTACACGGGTGAACGCCATGTTCCGTTGAAGCCGTCCGACTTCACACAGCTGACCGGCCGAGCAGGACGTCGAGGAATCGACAAGGTAGGCCACGCCGTCACTTTGTGGAGCCCTTTCGTGTCCCTCGACGAAGTCGTCCGTTATGCGACCAACAAGACATTCACGCTCACCTCGGCGTTTCGACCCACGTACAACATGACTGTCAACCTGGTGAGAACCCACTCCGAACGCGAGGTCCGGCACTTGCTGAACCTCTCCCTGGCGCAGTACCAAGCGAACTCGAACGTCGTCGCCATTCAATCGAGGCTCGAACGACGCAAAGAGGCTCTCGCAACCGCGGTCGCCCGTGCCGAGAGTGACTTCGGAGATATCTGGGCTTACCGACAGTCCCGTGGCATCGGCGTCGCAGCCCCCGTGCGCGCCGCAAACGACAAGTCGCTGTGGGATTCAATTCGACCGGGCGACGTGCTCGCCGGCCTCTGTGACGGGAGGGAAGAGAAACTTCTCGTCGTCGCCACGGCGGCTCGCAAAAGGGGCCTCAAGGTCACCGTGGTCGACCAGAAGCAACGCGTCAGGGGAATGCTGCTCGAGGACTTCGACGCCACGCCTTCCATCGTTGGCCGCATCCATATCGATGACGACTTCTCCGTCTGGGACTCTTCCGACCTCAAGGCAGTCGCGCAGAGACTTGCAACGTTTCGCCATCGATCCTCTGCACGCGACTCGACTCCTACTGCGGCGGTCGCGGATTCGATCACGTCGGATCCGCACCTCAGGGAGCGGATGCGCCACGCAGACAATGCAGATCGCATCCGACGCGACATCGAACGCATCGAATCCCAACTCAACGACGAGACACAGTCCGTCGCCGGCGTATTCGAACGTGTGATCGGCCTTCTTCGCACCCGAGGCTTCATCGAGGGTTGGTCACTCACCCCCGCAGGCACCGTGCTGTCCGGCGTGTTCCACGAGTGCGACATTCTTGTTGCCGAGGCCATCGAGGCCGGGTTGTTCGACGATCTCGGCATCGCCGACCTTGCCGGCGTGGCAGCCGCCCTCGTGTACGACCGTCGGTCGGCCGACGATGTCGACCATCCCTTTCCGTCGGACAAGGTGAAGAAGGTTGTCGAACAACTCGAGAACCTCAGCCTGGAGATCCGCGACGCCGAGGAAGCGGCCGGACTTCCGACGCACAGGTTTCCCGACAATGGCTTCTCCCGCGCCGCATCCGTGTGGGCGACCGGAGGTTCGCTTGCTCGCATCCTCGACGTGGTTCCCGACATGGGAGCCGGTGATTTCGTGCGTACCGTTCGTCAGATCGTTGATTTGTTGCGACAAATCGAACGCACAACTGCAAACCCGGATCTCGCACGAACGGCTTCGAAAACCGCGGACGCAATGTTCAGGGGTCTCGTCGTTGGCAGCGAGTCGCTGGGCGACAGTGGGAATTCACCGGCGTCGTGACGATCGAGAAAGGTGCCGAATGGGGGTCCGTCGTAGCGAAGCGAGACGGTGGAGTCGAGCCTCGCGGTGATCTTGCGCGTGATCTCGGCGTCGGCGACACAGCGAACCACGCCGGGCCGTGGCTCCGACTACCCCTTGATGCGATTGAAGCGCGGGTCGTGTGCACCGATGGCAGCGAGCACCGCATCACGACAACGGGCTGGGTGTGGTGCGGCCGTCGCCTCCGCGGTGATCTGGTGCTTGTTTCGTCAACCGCATTCGTCGGCGGCCGGCGAATCTTTTCCCGGGCGCACCCCAATGATGGTCGGCTCGATTGGATGAGAATCGAGCCGACGATGCCGATTCGACAACGTTGGAGCTTTTGGCGCCGCACCCGCACCGAAACCCACCTGCCCCATCCACTCGTACGGACCGGCGCCGGCAAGCACCATGAGTTCACATTTGGTCGTCCAAAGAACCTCATCACCTCCGACGGTGATCGCCTGCGGGGTGTCGTGGAGCTCGAGGTACGGGTCGTTCCTGACGCGACCGCGACGCACATCCCTTCTCTGTAGAGTCGTTCCATGAGCGGGATAGCAGAATTGAAGAGGGAAGTTGCGGCGGAAATCGACCGAATCGGACCCGTTCTCATCGAGATCAGCCGCGACATTCATGCTCATCCCGAACTGAACTACGAGGAAGTACACGCTCACTCGGTGCTCACCGATGCGCTCGGCGGAGCGTTCAACAATCTCACACGCTCGGCTTTCGAAGTCGATACCGCGTTTCATGCCGCGAGTGGGCCGGACTCGGCGCCCGCGGTTGCGATTCTTCTCGAATACGACGCACTGCCCGAGATCGGCCACGCATGCGGACACAACGTCATCGCTGCCGCCGGCCTCGGGGCCAGCCTCGGCCTTGCCCCCTTCATGTCATCAACCGGCGGACGCCTCGAGGTCTACGGAACGCCGGCCGAAGAGGGCGGCGGGGGCAAAATCGCAATGGCACGGAACGGGGCCTTCCGCAATCTGTCGGCCGCCATGATGGTTCATCCGGCCGACGCCGACCTCACATCGATGCGGGCCATCGCCATTCATGAGTGTTGCGCCGACTTTCGCGGGCTCGAAGCTCATGCCGCGGCGGCACCACACCGGGGCCGCAATGCCCTCGACGCAGCCGTTCTTGCGTACAACTCGGTTGCGGCACTGCGCCAGCACATCAGGCCCACCGAGCGCATCCACGGAATCTTCACGCACGGCGGCGACAAGCCGAACATCGTTCCCAAATTCGCGTCGATGAATTGGTACGTCAGGTCGGACACCCTTGAAACATTGGCGCCACTGAAGCGTCGGGTCGAGGATTGCTTCCGTGGTGCCGCGCTTGCAACGGGCTGCGACGTCGACCTGCAGTGGGAAGACCACGCCTATGCCGATGTCCGTGATTCGGTTGCGCTGCTCTCTGCATACGTCGACAACGGCACTCGTGTCGGCCGCGACTTTGTCGATCCATCGCCGACAAACATGGTTGTCGGTTCGACCGACATGGGTAACGTCAGTTACCTCGCACCGTCGATTCACCCGATGATCCAGGTGGCACCGCGCGGCGTTCCGATTCACACCGCCCGATTTGCCGACTACGCAGGGGGCGAGGAAGGGGACAGGGCTGCCATCGACGGGGCAAAGGTTCTCGCACTCACAGCCCTCGACGTCTGGGCCAGTGAATCGCTCAGGACGCAGATTGCGGCCGAATTCAAGACCATTGGGGGTCTTCCCGAGGGCGTTCTCTGACGAGGGGCAGAATCCCTCGCCGACGGGGTCCGGACTCGTAGAGTTGGACGCCGTGACGGTGTACGTGCCCGAGGAGTTCAGCCCCACCGAGGCAGACATCCTGCGCAGGTACTTCACCAACCTCGATTCGCCGGTCTTTGCGCTCGTCAACCTGCCCGAGGTCGTGAAGGGTGCCCTGTTTGCGCGGTACAGCCGAAGCGCAAAAAGTTTGCGTCGTCTCTTCCTCGACGAGTTCGTCGGCGAGCTCGATATTCGCGGCGACCAGACCTTCGACGCAACGGTCGGCGTCTCACGTGCCGAGGACCTCTACGAAAAGGTCTTCGTCGAATACGGCGACGATTCGGTGGCCCAACTGGGTGGAGTTCACCTGGCCTGCGAGCAGGCCTCAAACCTCCTGACCAAGATCCTCGAGTGGGGTCGCCTCATGAGTTATCTCGAGCAGAGCACCCGCTACATCTCATACGACGTTCGCCTCGGTGGCCGGTACCGGTACTTCCGTGACCCCGACGTACTGACCGGCAAGTTCGGCACCAGGTACGTCGGCGACATGGACCGCATGTTCGACTCGTACAGCGGACTCGTTGATTCGCTGACCGACCATGTTCGCCGCGTGGTTCCCCAGGGCCCGAAAGACTCGGACTTCATCTACCGTCAAGCCACGCGAGCCAAGGCACTCGATGCCGTGCGCGGGGCGCTTCCCGCAGCTGCGTTGTCGAATGTCGGCATTTACGGAAGCGGCCAGGCCTACGAAGCTCTGTTGTTGCGGATGCGTTCCAGCTCGTTGCCCGAGGCTCGGCTGTACGCCGACCTCATGTTGAGTGAACTTCGCAAGGTGATCCCCAGCTTTCTCCGTCGCGTCGACCAGCCCGACCGAGGTGGCCGTTGGTCGCAGTATCTCGTCGACACGGCCACCGAGACCGACCTCGCCGTGCGCGCACTCTTTGATGGCGAGACACCCGAGGCGCCGGACGAGTCGGTCACACTCACCGACTTCGATCCTCTTGGCGAGGACAAGCTCCTCGCTGCAATCTGCTACTCACACACGAACCGCAGCGAGGCGGAAATCGCCAAGCGCGTCGCACGGATGTCGCACGACGAGAAGGTCAGCCTGATCCGCGCCTACGTGGGTGAGCGGTCCAACCGTCGCCACCGTCCGGGTCGCGCCTTCGAGCGAACCGACTACCGATTCGACGTTCTTTCTGACTACGGCGCCTTTCGCGACATGCAGCGGCACCGCATGCTCACCATCGAATGGCAGCCCCTCACGCCAAACCATGGGTACGTCAGGCCCGACCTTGTCGATGACGCAGGACAAACCGAGGCATTCGATGAAGTGATGGAGCGCAGTGCCGCCCTGTACGACGCCCTCAGCCCCGAGTACCCGGCTCAGGCCCCCTATGCGGTGTCGATGGCATACCGAATCCGCTACGTCATGCAGTTCAATGCCCGGGAAGCCATGCACATGCTGGAGCTGCGCTCGAGTCCGCAGGGACATCCGGCCTACCGACGGGTTGCACTCGACATGCACCGCCTCATCCGCGATGTCGCGGGCCATCGCGCGGTTGCCGATGCCATGACACACATCACAACCGAGGCCCCCGAACTCGAGCGCCTCGAATCCGAGCGTCGGGCCGAGAACCGCCGCAATTTGTCCTGAAGCACCCCGAAACGTCGCCATCGCCTTTCCGATTTGCATTGACGGACGGTCCAGCCCCTATGGTGCGCGCCTGAGACACCTCGACCTGCCTAATATCCCCGCGCAGAACGAAGTCTCCAGTTCGCAAGAAAGGTTCGTGTTTCCATGGCAAGCAAAAAGGGCAAGCCAGACAAAGCAGCCCCAAAGAAAGCTGCCACCGGCAAGTCGCCCAAGGCGGCAGCAAAAAAGAGCGTTACCGATGACGATCTCGATGACGAGATTGAAATCGAGGTCGAGGTCGAGTTGGATGACGACGTCGAAGTCGAACCCGACATCGAGGGTGACGACATTGATCCCGAGGATCTCGAAGCGGAAGTGTTCGAGGATGAAGCCGACGACTTCGAGGCAGAGGCCGATGATTTCGAGGAAGACGCCGAGGACGAGTCGGTTCCGGTCGCTCGTCGGGCCGCCGACGACGAAGACGACGACGACCTCACGACCCCCGACGACGTCGAAGCCGACCTCGACACCATCCTGAAGGATCGTCTCGTTGCAGCCGAAGACGTTCCCGACGAGGACGACGAAGAGCAGGAAGTCGACGAACGTGCCACCGACGGCGAGGCGTTGCAGCCACGACGTGCCGACGAAGAAATGTGCACGTCGTGTTTCCTCTTGGTTCGCCGTGCCGCACCGAATTGCCCGGTGGGCGACGACGACTGTCCGATCTTTTCCCGCTGACGAGGCGCTCTTGTGACCTTCGGTCCTTCACCTTCGCAGGTCGCAAAGTCGATCGAACGGCACGTGCGCAATTCGCATGCGATCGGTCGCCTCATCGTCGATGGCGTGTTGTCGCGTCTGACCGGCCCACCGCGCACGGCAGGGCCCATGTCGGCACCTGCACCAACCGTGACAGAGCCCGCGCCCCAGGGCGACTCCGCCGTCGGCCTACCGCTTCCCGAAGACGAATGGCGCGTCCTCAGCTCCGGTGACGTGGTCACGATGATCGAGTCCAGTGACGATGAAGCCGTGCGCGCTATCGGCCGGTACGAGGAGGCCCACCGTCGGCGTCGGCTTGTCATCGAGGCGGTCCGCCGCAGGCTCGAACCATGACCACGTCGATCACTGTCGACGTGGGCCGCATCGAGGCTCTCGTGGCGTCCTACGCCGATCTGAAGGCTGGCCAGCGCGGCATCGATGCCTACCAGTGGTTCGTTGCGACACTTCGAGCGGCAGCGGGGGCGCACAGTGCGGCCGTTACCGGTCCGACGACGTTCGCCGTCGTCACCTTTGCGTCGGGTGCAGCCGTGCTCCACAGCCTGCAGGGTGACCTCGAAGAAGGCGCAAACATCATCTCGGCTGCACGTGAACACGCCGGAACGATCCAATTCCGGGGTCTGGCTCTTCCGGGCGATCGGTTGACAAAAAACCTCTTCGAAGAGGCTCGACTACCTGCTCAGATGTTGCTGCACTGAGACGCTGACGTCAGCGTCCCTTCCAATTGGGGAGACGCTTTTCGATGAAGGCGGTGAGACCTTCCTTGGTGTCTTCCGATGCCATGATGCCGCCGAACTCTGCGTTGGTCATCTTGATGAGGGTCTCGTCGGACTCGTAAGCGGCTGCCAATACAACCTTGCGGCTCGCCCAGACGGCGAGGGGAGCTGCAGCGCAGATCTTCTCTGCAAGGGCGAGCGCGGTGGGCATCACTTGGTCGGGAGCGACGCAGTGATTCACCAATCCGAGTTCGTAGGCACGCTGCGCTGCGAGCGGTTCGCCGGTGAGGATGATCTCCATTGCGGCTGCTTGACCGATGGCGCGCGGCAAACGGAAAAGACCACCTGCGCCTGCGATGAGATTGCGCTTGACCTCGGCGAGACCAAACGACGACCGGGTCGACGCGACGACCAAGTCGCAGGACAGAACGATTTCACATCCCCCGGCGGTGGCAAGACCGTCGACGGCAACGATGATCGGCTTGCGGCGATCGCGGTAGGTGAGACCGGCGAATCCACCGCGCTTGGTATTGAGTGCCGCGGCGTTGCCGGAATTGATGGCCTTCAGGTCGGCACCGGCACAGAAGACCGGCTTTTCCTGGCCTGCTGTGTTGGCGGTGAGAACCGCAACCCACACGTCGTCATCGGCTTCGATCTGATCGATCGCAGCTTCGACTCCACTGGCGACGTCGCCATTCACGGCATTGCGGGCTTCGGGGCGATTCAGCGTGATGATGCCGATGCGGCCGCGCTTTTCATAACCGACGATGTCAGACATTTTCCACCTTGACTTCCTCTTCGACGTTCTTTGCTTCGACTTCGACGTTCTTGTCGGTCTTTGGAGCTCCAGCGCTTCGCGTCGGACGCTCGCCACGAGGGCCGCCACGACCGCGGTCGGGCCGCTTGTCGCCCTTCTTGTCGGCGGGACGCGTCGGACGAAGTGGTCGCGGCATCGCAGTACCGGGGGCCACGGTGACGCCGAACTTTGCCGCCAGCTGGGGCATTGCCGGCGCCAAGCGAGTCACGCAGGCAAGCAGCTCGGGAGCAACAACCGCAGGAACACCGGGAGCAACGAGTTGCGATCGAACCGGACTGAACGCGGCTGCTTCGAGCATTGCAATCCAGCGGTCGGCGGGCGCATCGATTTCGAGCGCGGCCGATGCCGCCGCAGCAAGGCGACCCGCAAGTTCGGCGGGGAAACGGGCTCCGGCCTTGGGGGGCTGAGACGACAACTTGAGTGCACGCACGACACGACCGACTCCGATGGCAGCGTCGATGTCGGTGAGCCACTCGTTGTGATCTTTTTCCTGTCGCGCGACGAGCCCCTGCTTCAACTTTGCAGCGATGGCACGGGTCGATTCGTCACGGGCAATTGCGGGATCATCACCCGAGGTGACGACCGATCGAAGGTCACGCAGATCGAGCGTGTCGAGATCGGCCTCGGCGGCGTCGGCGCGGTCGAGCCATTCGGCGACGCGCAGCTTCGGAAGCAGATTCTCGGCCATCGTGACGAGACCGTCGGCAGGAATGACTTCCTTGCCCTCGGCTGCGAGCACCTTGTTCTGGTCGGCGATCGCGCTACGCACCGCCGGGATACCGCCCTGCAACACGCGCTCGGCAATTGCACGCTGCGCTTCGGGCAGCGTTGCGAGAACTTCGTTGCGGTGCACACGACCGGGCTTCAGACGCTTTGCCTTCGGACGCTGCGGCAGTTCGGGCGGAGGCGTGAACGGACCGCGACGCTTGCGACCATCGGGACCCTCGACCTCGGGCTTGCCGTCTCCACGCGGGCGGCGCTTGTCGTCACGGCGCGGACGCTCGCTACGCGGCGCCTTGGTTTCGATGACCGGCTTGAAGGGTTTGTCGGAGGCGAGCAGCTCGAGACGATTGCTCTTCTCAATGCGCTCCTTGCCGCTGACGACGGACAGGATTGTGATGCCGTCGATGTCGAAGTCGGCCTCGACGCGAAGAACTTCACCAACCTTCGGGGCGCCACCGAGCAGAGAACCGTCGACGACACCCTTCGGCTCGCGCGCACCGGCTGCCCGCCAGGTCCACGTGCCGTCGGAACGGCTGCTCGTCAGTTCAATCTCAATGCGACGCGACATAGGAAGACAACGCTAACGGGTGATTGTCTGTCCGTCTCATTCCGGACTGAGGCGGCCAAGTAGTGTTCCAGCGTGGCCATTTACGCTCTCGGTGACCAGGTTCCCGATATCCACCCGTTGGCCTTCGTCCATCCCGACGCCACCATCATCGGCAGCGTCACGGTGGGTGAGGGATCCAGTATCTGGCCGGGTGCAGTCCTGCGCGGCGACGACGGATACATCCGGATCGGACGGAACACCTCGATCCAGGATGGCTCGGTTCTGCACACCACCCCGATGTTTCCGACCATCGTCGGCGACGAGTGCCTCGTCGGCCATATTGTCCACCTCGAGGGGTGCACCGTCGAAGACGGTGCACAGGTGTCCAACGGCGCAATCGTGCTCCACCAGGTCATCGTTCGCACGGGATCCATCGTGGCCGCCAATGCCGTGGTGCTGAACGGTCTCGAAGTACCGGCTGGCGCCCTTGCGGTCGGCGCACCGGCGGTCATCAAAGAAGGTCGGGCGAAGATGGACGTCGTCGCCATGGGCGTGCAGTCGTACGTTCACAAGACGAAGCGCTACCGCGCCGAACTTCGTCGCATCGACTGACGGTTCATCACGCTCATCGTGCCCGACGAGCTCATTCTCCTTTCCGTTGCGGTTCCCGCCGACGAGGCCGAGTATGCGGCTGATGTGTTGTGGTCGTCGGGGGCCCAGGCAATAGAAGAGCGTTCGGCCGCAGCACACGTTGAATTGGTGACCGATTTCGGCGCACACCCACTCGAGCGTTGGACTGAAATCGTTGCTGCATATCCCGCTGCCGCCCAATGGGGCGTGCGAACTCTTGCAGTTTCGTCCACCGTCGCCGACACCTGGCGCGAACATGCACAAACAACCAATGTCGGCAACGTGCGGATCGTTCCGGCTTGGCAGAGCATCGAGACCGGACCCCGCGACATCGTCATCGATCCGGGTGGCGCGTTCGGAATGGGCGACCACCCGACAACGCGGGCGACACTCGAACGTGCGCTTTCGTTGAACGGGTCGAATGCACTCGACCTCGGCTGCGGGTCGGGCGTTCTCGCAATCGCCCTCGCCAAGTTCTGCGGCGTCCGTTGCGTGGCCATCGACATCGCGCCCGCAGCGGTGGAGGCAACCCTGCAGAACGCCGCACTGAATGATGTCGCCGACATGATCGTCATCGAACAAGGCGACGTGCGAAGTGTGCGCGGAACGTACGACATCGTGCTCGCCAACATCCTTGCGCCCGTTTTGTTGTCGGACGCCGCAGACATTGCCCTGCGGGTGACGACGGGCGGAACACTGGTACTGAGCGGATTCACGGCGACACGACTCAACGACGTCGAATCCGCTTACCAAGCCCTCGGACTCGTCCGAACGGGCCTCACCGAGATCGACGGCTGGTTTGCCCTACAGATGCAACGCGTCGAGGAGAACCGAGAAGTCGAGTGACGCGACCTGCCGCAGGTAGCGCCTCGCGACTTCTTCACGGAATTGCCGGCACAGGTCATCACGGAAGAACCTCGCACCCTCGCGGATGACGTAGTTCAACAAGAAGAAACGGTAGGCGAGGGGAATGAATCGAACTTCCCGCTCCGTCAACGGATTCACGGCGTGGTACGCCACCAAGAAACTGATGAAGCGCGGCTCGAGCAGCGTGTGGGGCGAATACGTGAAGGTGGTTCGATCGCCCGTGCTGCTGCTGACCCGCGACAGGAAGTAGAAGTCGAAGACCCGCGACTCGAGACGGAACCAGTCGTAGTCCCATCGACTGAACAACCGGAACGACCCCGCGTCGTCGGCGTTGTTGTAGACCACCGAGAAGTTCCCGAGGTTCCAGTCGATCAAGACCGGAATACGATCCCACTCGTCGTAGTGCATTGCCTCGAATTCGAGGAGAAGTTGGTGCGTGTCACGATGCAGAACTCCGACGTCTTCGGGCAGCAAGTTGAAGTTGCGCGTGGCAAAGGGACTCTCGAGCAGATCGAGCAGGTGGATCAGGTCGCCCTTCACCGAATTCGACGTGGGAGGCAAACGTGTTGCCATCGGAGTACATGCCGCATGGAACTCGGCCATCTCGCGACCGAGGTTTTCGATCTGAGCTACGGAGAGGATCTTCGGCAGCGACTCGGCCCTGGGAACGTCCTGGTAGAACACCGCCCAGATTGATCCGTTGTACCAAGTGAAGGGACGACCGTTGCGTTCGAGCACGTTGGCGAGAAACGGAGCCCATCGCTGTGTATCCGGATTCGTGGCGAGCATTTTCGCGCAGCGATGGAGACGGTCGTGGTCTTCGGCGAAAAGAAAGTACGAGCCGTACGAGGAAACTTTGCACACAACGGAATCAGAGTCGTCGAGCAACACCCGGAAGACCCTGTTCGTCGACACGTTCGCCGAAATCTCACGTACATCGACGATCCGACGACCGTCAGCGAGATCGGCCCACGCCTCGTGCACAACTTCGATGGGCGAGGTCTCCACGGATCAATTATGAACGTTGCGCGTCTGTTGCGCGCACCACACGCGTGCGTCAGCTGGCTGCGCGGTTGCGGACACCGATGGGTGCAATGAGGTGGAAGCCCGCGGCGTGACGTTCCTCTTCGGATTCGCCGCCCCAAAAGCCGTATTCATGGTTCTCGCGCGCGAAGTCGCGACATGCGTCCAACACCTTGCACTCGAGACACACGAGACGTGCCTGTGCTTCGCGGCGAACGCGGGCCTGGGGGCGTTCGGCTGCCGGCGGGAAAAAGACGGAGCTCAAGCCACGACAGGCGCCCTCGTTCATCCACTTCTCGACGCTGAACTCACGCTTTGCGTAGGACTCAACAACAGCCATCTGACCCCTCCGTCGGACTTGCGCTGCGAATGACTGAGAGGACTTTAGTCAATACTAATTTCTGAGTCAATTACCCCATGCAAGCATGTACCGCAGCCGCGAAAGCAGCGACGTCATCACTGGTTGTGTCCCAGGCGGTCATCCAGCGAACGCGCTGGGTGGCGGCATCCCAGGGCCAAAAGAAGCTTGTTTGGCGCAGGATGTCGGCGACCGTGTCGGCAACGACGGGGTAGAGGCTGTTCACCGCAGGGGGAGTGACGAGACCGAGCGACTCGATGCCCTGCACGGCCCGGTAGAGCCCCGTCGCAGCTGCATTGGCCTGTCCACCGAGCCGCACCCACAGATCGTCAGTGAAGAGCGCATCGAACTGAGCCGCCACGAAGCGCCCCTTCGACGGCAATTGGGTTGTCATCTTGCGGGCCCACGGTGCGTAGCCCACCGCGCGCTCGACGATGGGGTTTGCCGACTGCGTGAAGTAGAGAATCGCTTCGCCGTACATGATGCCGTTCTTCGTGCCGCCGAAAGTGAGCACGTCGACACCAGCATCGACCGTGAACGATCGCAGAGCGCCGATCCCACCGAGTGCAGCGGTTGCGTTCGCAATACGTGCACCGTCCATGTGCACGACCATCCCATGGGCATGGGCCGCAGCACACAGAGCTTTGACTTCTTCGGGGGTGTACAACGTGCCCAATTCGGTTGGCTGGGTGATGGAAACGATGCGTGGCTGCGCGTGGTGCTGCGAACCGAGCCAATGCGCTGCGCCGGTGATGTCGCTCGCGGTCAGTTTGCCGTCGATGCTCGGACGCACAAGCAGTTTCAGGCCGGCGCGTTCGGGGGCTGCCGATTCATCCACGTGAATGTGCGACCACTCGGTGCACACGACACAATCACCGGGCCCCGCAAGCGAAGACAGCGCGGCGACGTTGCCGCCGGTGCCTGCGAAAACGAAGAAGGCACGCGTACCATCACCGAAGAGTTCGACGAACCGCTCATAAACGCCGAGCGAGATCGCATCGTCTCCGTAGGCCATTGCATGGCCAACGTTGGCTTCAGCGAGAGCAGCCATTACCAAGGGGTGGACACCCGCGAAGTTGTCGCTGGCGAAGGATCGTTCGAGTCGCGTCACGCGTGCATTCTCACATGCGACGCATGAATCACTGCATAATTACGTCATGACGAAATCCACGAGGGGAACCCGCCAGCCGGCGCTCGAAGGGTTGGGGGACGACAAACCCCGATGCCGGTGGTGCCGACGCACGATTGCGCCTGTCACGGGGCCCGGACGTCCGCGCGAATTCTGCTCACAGGCGTGTCGACAATGGGACTGGGTTGCACGTCAACGTGCGCGCGATTTGAAGCTGTCTGAAGACCAACTCGTGATGACGAGATCAGAGCTGAACGAGCTGCACGATGCGCTCTACGTATTGGCCTGCGCCGTGCAGGACGTACGCCGGGATCTGGAGTCCAATGCCAAGCCCACGGCACGCGAGCTCAACGACATGCTGCGCTGGATTTTGGACTGCGCAGACCCCCTGGAAACCGTTCGCCTGCGCCCATAATATATCTTATGTAAAATAAGGCAAGTTCAAGAAACACAAGGGTTTGCAGGGCTACTCTGCGCCAATGGAACCCGGAGAACAATCCGTTGATCAAGTTCTCTCGGATCTCGACTCGATGCGCGTCGACGATGTCGATTGGCGCCGCGGCAAGGCGTTCAGCCTGACGTATTTGGCGACGCCCGAAGCCTTGGATTTGTCGCAACGTGCGTATGCGGCGTACGCGGGCGAAAACGCTCTCAACGTGGCTGCATTTCCCAGCCTGCGGCGCATGCAGTCCGATGTTCTGGGCTTTGTCGCCGACCTGTTCCACGCACCCCCGGGCTGGGCCGGATTCCTCACCTCCGGAGGCACCGAGAGCCTTCTCATGGCCTCGTACGCCGCGCGGCGCCGTCGGGGCGACGTCGTCCGCCCGAACATCGTGCTGCCCACCTCGGCCCACGCAGCCTTCGAAAAGGCCGGCGCCTACTTCGGCATCGAAAGCCGCCGGGTTGCCGTGCAATCCGACTGGCGCGCAGATGTTGCCGCGATGAGTGCGGCCATCGATGACGACACGATCCTCCTCGTCGGTTCTGCACCGCAGTATCCCCAGGGCGTTGTCGATCCCATCGAGGACCTCGGCTCCCTTGCTGTAGCGCGAGGCATTCCCCTGCACGTCGATTCATGCATCGGCGGCATGGTGCTCCCCTTCATCGACCCGTTCGCCGACGGTTCCTTGCGATTCGACTTCGCAGTCGACGGAGTCACGTCGATTTCGGTCGATCTCCACAAGTACGGCTACGCAGCCAAGGGCTCGGGAGTCATCATCTACCGCAGCCGGGAACTTCGCGATCACCAAACTTTCGTCACCGACAATTGGCTCGGCGGCCTCTACGGAAGCTCCGGAGTACTCGGAACAAAAAGCGGAGGGCCCATCGCCTCGTCCTGGGCGATGATTCGTCACTTCGGATTGGCCGGCTACGCCGACCTCGCCCGCCGGACACGGCAGACCACTCTCCTGCTCTGCAACGGCATCGCGGCGATTGATCCCCTTTTCGTCATGACGAAACCCGACTCGACGCTGATCTGCATCGGCTCGCGCAACCCGAACGTTGCACCCAACGCCATTGCCGATGCCCTTCACGCGCGGGGTTGGTGGGTCGACCGACAGGGCCCACCCACGACGCTTCACATGACCGTGAGCGCTCACCACGAATCGGTTGCAGAGGTCTTTCTCACGGACCTCGCCGCGTGCGTCGACGAGGTGGCCCGTTCGGGCCTCGCCGGGCAGACCGGCGCATACGGAACCGTCGAGTAAGAATTGCCCATGCGCTTCGGCATCTTCCTTCCGCCCATGCACCGCACGGGCATCAACCCGACTCTCTTGCTTCACCGCGACCTCGAACTTGTCGAATGGCTCGACAAGCTGGGTTACGACGAAGCGTGGATCGGCGAACACCACAGCGCGGGTTCGGAGCTCATCGCTTCACCCGAGGTGTTCATTGCCGCCGCCGCACAGCGAACGTCGCGAATCAAACTTGGAACGGGAGTCAACTCACTTCCCTACCACCACCCATTTATCCTCGCCGATCGCATCGTGATGCTCGACCACCTCACGCGCGGCCGCATGATGTTCGGTGCCGGTCCCGGACAGTTGACAAGCGACGCCGCGATGCTCGGCATCCCGCCCGAGCGCCAACGTCCGCGCATGGAGGAATCGTTCGACG